>JAYVQB010000394.1:0-5336 GCA_043757085.1 Verrucomicrobiota bacterium | reverse complement strand
CACATCCGCCAAAACTTCCCCGTGCTCCATTCGTCGCAGTTCCTCTCGCTGCGCTTCCTGGCCAATGAAGCCTGGCAGACCAACAGCAACCCGGAATTTCGCAAGATCACACCGAAGAAAATCGTGCAGTCCAGTCTCGCCATGAATGGTGCTTTCTGCCTCGCTCTCGATGCGCTCTATCAAGGTGCCTCCGACTTCACCGCGCCCTATCGCAGCCTCGATTCCTTCGCATTATCTCGCAAGCTGCACGCGCATTTTGTAAGTGCATCGTATCAAATGGGGGGGGGTAAAGAGTATCGGTTAGTTGACGAATTTGCCGACATGCTCGGCCTCCGGGACTGGTATGAGTGGAAGCCTGATCCCGGGTATCATCAAGTGAACGCCCCGCCCCCGCGTGAGGGCGTGACGAATCCCGAACTCCTCTCAGGGAAACATCCCGCCGCCGTCTGGTATCTCTTGGGCGCACTGGAGCGCTATGACAAACTCCCCGTCGAGAAAGTCCGGGAGATCGCCTTTGAGATAGGCACGCTGGGCCAGTCGGGCATCGACTACGCCAGCCCGGACAAGAAATACACGCTGCGCACTTTGCCCGGCGAAACCTTCTCCGGGCTGCAACTCATGTGCCTGATGCACGCGGGTTTTAAGCGCATCGCGCCCGAACTCGATTCCGGCATTGATCTTGCCGAGCCGTTTCTGACCGCGCTGGAGCTGCATCATAACGGGGAGGGAAAGGAGTAAGGCCATGCCCACGCTGAACTGGATTGGCAAAGAGGCGGTCATCAATCACCATCTCGACGTGCCCTTCCGCTTGTTGAAGGATTTGCCGGAGCTGGGCTGTGGTGATTCCGGCAGCGGCAATCTCATTGTCGAGGGAGACAACCTCGTCGCCCTCAAAGCGCTGCTGCCTTACTATAAGGGCAAGGTGAAGTGCATCTGCATTGATCCGCCATACAACACTGGCAACGAAGGCTGGGCCTACAACGACAACGTGAACAGCCCGGCCATCAAGAAGTGGCTTGGCGAGACTGTGGGCAAGGAAGGTGAAACGCTCGACCGACACGACCGCTGGCTCTGCATGATGTATCCGCGACTGTCATTGCTGCGGGAGTTCTTGAGCGAGGATGGGAGTATTTGGGTGTTTCTCGACGATAATGAAATCCACGCGCTTAGGTATGTGATGGATGAAATCTTTGGCGGGCAGAATTTCGTCGCAACGGTTATCTGGCAGAAGAAATATGCTGTTTCAAACGACCACAAAACAATTGCGCCGATGCATGATTACATCGCCGTCTATCAGCGAGTGGATAAGTTCCGACGCAACTTGCTGCCAAGGACGGAAGACAACGACAAACAATACAAGTTCAGCGACGACAAAGGCGTCTTTCGGGTCAGTGACTACACTTGCAACAAGACGGCTGATGAGCGCCCCAATCTTTTCTATGCTATCAAGAACCCTAAGACTGGCGTCGAAATTTGGCCTAAACGGACACGAGTTTGGGGCTATTCCCGTGACGTATTCGATAAGCATCAAGAGGACGGGCTGATTTGGTGGGGAAAAGAGGGGAAGGCTGGGGTTCCTGCTTTCAAGCGATACAGGGATTCTTTGCGTGGAGGTGGCGGCACAGTTCCGCCTACTTTGTGGACGCATGAGTTTGCTGATCACACAGATGGAGCTAAGAAAGAACTGAGAGATGTGTTTGGAACTGAGGCATCGCTAGATTTCTTCACCCCCAAGCCCACGCGCCTGATCGGGCGCATCCTGCAAATCGCGACGAACCCCGGCGACCTGGTTCTGGACAGCTTCGGCGGCAGCGGCACCACGGCCCATGCAGTGCTGAAGATGAATGCTGCTCAAAAAGGGAGCGCGGGCACTCCTGCCCGCATCGAAAACAATGGCGGCGAAGCCGCGACGAATAAAGAAGCGGACAAGAGTGTCCGCGCTCCTGTTGGCGCTCCTCTCGAAGACCGTCGCTTCATCCTCGTGGAATTGGAACCAAAAATCGCGCGTGACATCACTCGCGAACGCGTGAAGCGCGTCGCCGAAGGCTACACCAACGCGAAAGGCGAGAAGGTGCCCGGTCTGGGCGGCGGCTTTCGCTACGTCACACTCGGCGATGAACTCTTCGATCAGCATGGCCGCATCAACGAAGATAAAGTGCGCTTCGCCGATCTCGCGCGTCACGTCTATTTTTCCGAGACCGGAGAGCCGCTCCAGGAAAGGATGAAGGATGAAGGCGGAAGGATGAAGAAAATGTGGCCACTGCTGGGCATTCATCATGGCCGCGCGGTGTATCTGCTCTACAACGGCATCTTGAACGACAAGAGCGTGGACGGCGGCAACGTGCTCACCAGCGCGACATTAGCGCATCTGCCCGCGCACGATGGCCCGAAGGTGGTCTATGCTGCGGGTTGCCGATTCAGCAAAACGCGGCTGGAGCGCGAGGGCATCACCTTCAAACAAACCCCTTACGCGATCCGCACCCGCTGAATGGAAACCAAGGAATATCAGAAGAAGTCGCTGCACTGGCTGCAACGCTACTATCAGAAGTGCCGGATGATGCAGGAGATGGGGGACACATTTCCCGCGTCCACGGCCTTCACCGCTGTCACAGCGGAGATTCACGAAGGGCAAGGGTTGCCCTATGCGCCGGTGAAGCAGGTGCCGGGCATCCCGTATGTTTGCCTGCGCATTCCGACTGGTGGTGGCAAGACGTTGGTGGCCTGTGAGTCCGTGTCGCTCGGAGTTAAGGACTTGCTGCAACAAGACCGGGCTTTGATTTTATGGCTGGTGCCAAGTGATACCATTCGATCGCAAACACTCGCGCGATTAAAGGACAGCGCAGATCCGTATCGCATGAGTTTGGATACGTCATTGGGCAATGTGGCCGTGCTCGACATCGAAGAAGCCACGCGCATGAAGCGCGCGTTGCTGGACAGTCACACGGTGATCGTGGTGGCGACGATGCAGGCCTTTCGCCGGAAGGACATGAGCGCACTGAATGTTTATAAAAACAACGGCGAGCTGATGAGTCACTTCGAGAATCTCCCGCCAGAATTGCTCGATGTCGTAGAGCGCGAGCCGGAGGGACATTTCAATCAATCGCTGGTGAACGTCTTCCGCATCCGGCGACCGTTTGTCATCATTGATGAAGCGCACAATGCACGACAGCCGCTTTCGTTTGAAACGCTGCGTCGGCTCAATCCGAGCGCGGTGCTGGAACTGACAGCCACGCCCAACTTAAAACCGCAGACGGTGACAGAAGATGGCGAGACCTATGAGAACCCGCCAAGCAACGTGCTCCACTCCGTCTCCGCCTACGCGCTGAAGGCCGAGGAGATGATCAAGCTGCCGATCTATCTGCGCTATCGCGAGCCGTGGGATGCGTTATTGGGCGACGCGATTGGTTTGCTAAAGCACCTCGATGCCGAAGCGCGACAGGAAGAAGCGCAGACAGGCGAGCACATGCGCCCGATCATGCTGCTGCAAGCTCAGCCGGAGTATAAAGACAAGGCCAGCATCACGGTGGGCGTGGTGGAGGCGAAGCTGAAGGAATTCGGCATTCACGAGAGCGAAGTCTGCGTGCATACCGGAGACCGGCGCGGACTTGATGGAATCAACGTGCTGACGAAAGAGAACAAAGTGCGCTTCATCATCACGGTGCAAGCGCTCAAGGAGGGCTGGGACTGCCCGTGGGCTTATGTGCTTTTCTCCGTCGCGGAGATGGGTGCAAGCCGGGCGGTGGAACAGATTCTCGGTCGCGTGCTGCGAATGCCGAAAGCGAAGCGCAAGCAGCGCGATGATCTGAACAATGCGTATGCGTTCGTGGCTTCGACGAAGTTTGATGATGCGGCGAAGGCGTTGAAGGACGGGCTGATTGCCTCGGGTTTCGAGGGACAGGATGCAGAGGAACTGGTGGTGGAACGTCCGCTGCTGCCTGACAACTCCGATACATCGAATGAGGCGGAGACTTCACAGGCTCCAGTGACAGTGACGGTGCCCGACAAGCCACAGGCAGCGCTGCCGCTTTCAGTGATCGGTTCCGTGTCATGGAACGAGAAGACCTGTGAGTTGACCGTGGAGAAAGTGCTCACCAAGGAACAGGAGCAGGATGTGGTGAAGTGGGCACCCACTGACAAGGCAAAAGGAGTGGTGCGCGCCGCAGTCAATCAGCGTGCGGGCCGTATGACCGCGTTATTGACTGGAAAGACCTGCCCGGCAGCTAACGGCGTTCTGTTTACCGTGCCCGTGCTGGCTCTGAAGCAGGGCGACTTTTTGCATCAGTTCGAGGAAGATGACATCACTGAGCGCAACAACTGGACGCTCTCGAAGTGTGATGCGGAATTGAAGGGCTTTTTCATACCCACCGAACAGCGCGGCATCGTGATCGATGTCTCTGAGAGGGAAAAGATTCAGCAACGCTTTCTTGCAGTGACCGACCGACAATTGGAGTTGCTGCAAACAACAGCGGCATGGCCTGTGGCAAAGTTGGTCAACGAGATTGACCGTTCTTTTTCTCACATCGGACTTACGGATGCCGAGACGGGCATCTGGCTGACACGCGTCGTCGCAGAACTGGAGAAGCGTGGCATCACACTCGAACAAATGACCGCGCATCGTCACCGTCTGTTCAAGGCAGTGGCTGCGCGGGTGAGTGAACTGGAGAAGCTAAATCGCAAGATGATCTATGAGACCATGCTGTTCGGTGATGGCACTGGAACCGTGCATGTCAGCCTTGCCTCCGTGTTCACTTTCCATCCAAAGAAGTATCCGGTTGGTAATCGTTATCACGGCCTCGAACTTCCACGCCATTACTACAAGGAAATCGGCGAAATGAACGATGAGGAAGTGAAATGCGCTCAAGTGATTGCCCACGATCCGCGAGTCGAATGTTGGGTGCGCAATCTGGATCGTGAACCAAAGCTGTCGTTCTGGATTCAGACGAGCACGGACAAGTTCTACCCGGACTTTGTCGCGAAACTGTCGAACGGAAAGAGTCTGGCCGTGGAATATAAAGGGCTGGATCGCGCCACGACCGACGACACCAAAGAGAAGGAGCGCCTCGGCAAGCTCTGGGAAGAACGCAGCGGTGGACTGTGCTTCTTTGAGATGGTCAAAGGACCAGCCGAACTCGGCAAAGTGAAGGACGCGATTCAAGCGGCCATGAAGTGAGGTTTATTCTCACGTCGAGTCGTGTGAAAAATGACTGATCGGGAATGTTTGATGCGAGAGACAAAGATTGGATTGTCAAAACTTCAATGGACGTGCTAACTTCAAGATGTCATGCAAGTCACCTTGGAAATGCCGGATCAAGTCGCCCACCAATGGGGGGCAACTC
>JAYVQB010000393.1:0-20845 GCA_043757085.1 Verrucomicrobiota bacterium | reverse complement strand
CCGCCCATTGTGTAAATAGGAATCGGCTTACTCGGCGGGTTCGTCATTGATATTAGTCGCGAGTCCAGCGCGGCACTAAGTTTGTCCTGTCCCGCCATCGGCAACGCAGCGAGTTTTTCCAGCGTCTCGGCGAGTAACTCCGGCGCAAGGTTTCCGCCGTTCTTGATACTCTCGGCGAGATTGCTGGCGATAAGTGCCGCCTGCCGTGCGCGGTGTTTATCAACTAAGATTGCGCCATAATAGGTATTATTCAGCGGCGTTGAAGTGGCGTCGTAAAGCTCGCTCAGATAAGATGGACCGCCTATCTTGTCCATAAGTCCAGTTTCAAGCAGGTGATTGCTAACTGATTTCGGCTCTAATGGCCTGCCATCCTTCGCCATGCCGCAAAGCTCCACATAGAGCGTTCGGTGACACGGATGATGAAAAGCTTCGGCGTCGTATTTTCCGGCAAGTGTCGGATCGTGAAGTAAGCAGGCAATGGTAGCCTGCTCGGCATCCGGTGAATACGGGAGCTGTGAAGTAAAATTTAGTGCGCTCATGGCTTGAGACGCGCCTCCAACGCGCTAACGATTTCGGAATACTTTTCAACGCCAAGAATTTTCCTCACCTTGTCGCAAAGGTTCTGGTAATATTTCCCGCTGTCGGATGCTGAAAGCGAGTCATTCAGGGCGCGTAGAGAATTGTTTCCCTTCTCAAGCTCCTCGTTATTTTTGATGATGTCCTGCTCTGCTTCGTCGTATGAATCGCCATCTTCATGCGTCGGCTCTGGCAGTGGCGCGGGCTTCGGTTCTTTCGGTCGTGCGACGGATGCGATGGATTTGCCATTTTTCAAAACTTCATCGGCCTTGCCAGCGCGAATGATGCTCTTGGCGTCCGATATTGTGGAAGGCGATACGCCAGCCGCTCGCGCCATCTCTGCCGTCGTTTTCGATTCCTGCTCTTGATTAATCAAGAGCTGATTGCCGTTCGATCTCCACTCGTTACAAATAACAATCGCCATTGCGCGGCGTGACGCAGAAGAGTGGCGGCGATGATGGTTCGCGCTCTGCACGAATGCCGCTGGATCATCGCCTTCGTATTCTACATATCGGGGTGCGATTCCAGTTCCCGCGCAAGCTAGGTATCGGTGCCAGCCATCCAGCACTTCGTTTTGACAAAGCGTGATCGGGTTTATTAGTCCATGTTTCTGAATGTCGGTAGTGAGCGCGGCGTGTTCTGCGTCGCTCATGCTGTCAAAGACGGCAGATAGCGGATGCTGTTTGTGGTCAGCGTTCGGGTCAAGGCTATTGGTCATCGGGTGCAATTTTTGGTTGCCGTCCCTTCCGTGTCCGCTTACCCTGTGTTCGTTCTGGTTGAACAAGGGGCCGCTTCCGCGAGGGGGCGGTTTCGTTTTTTCAGCCCCTCGCTTCAATGGTGAAATGTCGCTCAAGAGCCTTACGAACTTTCGATGGCACGTAGAACACGCATTTTCCCACTTTGAGAAATGGGATTGACCGCGCGGCCTGTTGCTTCTTTAGCCAGCGAAGCGAGGGACGATCTTCTTTTTTTGGCCATAGGGTTTCTAATAGACCGTTGGCTCGAACCATGCCGTCCAGCGTATTTGCATTCGCGGATAGCGACGTTGTAGTTTCAGATTTTGTAATCATGGGCATGATTGTGCCCGATAACGCATCGTAAAACAAAGACCGCAAAGTGAGCGGATTTTATGTCTGCCTTTTCCGCTTGCCCCGTGGTGCTCCAATGCGGCCAGCACTTACGGGTAGCCGAAATTTCTTCACTGAACGACAAACTTCCCTCGCAAGATCATTTGGAACGGTTTCTCCTTTTTGCTCCATTGCCATTTTGACTGCCTCTGTGATTTCTCTCACGGTAGGATTTCGTCTATATTTTCTCCCTAGAATCTCGCGACAATTCACAACGCGAGCGTCAATACCTTCTGATTTCTCCAACTTGCCTGAAGTCGGAAACTTCAGCTTTGTCCCCTTTGGATGCGCCTTGATAGCCTTGATGCAGTTCTCAAAAAAACGATAGTCACGTTTTGCTAATGCCTGTTGGAAGACAATCAGTTTGGAACCGTCTGTCCTGCCAAGAATTCTTTTCGCCTTTGGAAGCTCCGCATCGTCAGCCCAAATCAAGAAACCAAAGAAGGGCATCAAGCGAGCGGTTTCCGCGCCGTGCTCAAGCCTAGAACGCGCATCCAATACTCGTATTTCCTCGTCTATCGCTCCCGATTTGAGGTCACTAACGCGCTTCATGGCAGCTTTATGCAACTGTGAAAATGACGGCTTTTTCTTCGCGGGGGTTTTCATGCGCTGCGGGTCTTTTTGGGTTTGCTGCCGATTGAAATGATTTTGTTATCTGCGCACTTTGGCTTGATGCTCCAGAATTCCCCGCCTTGCTCCATTGTGCGGAGATTAAGGTAGTGTTCTCTCACGACTGCCTCAGTGTTGCCCCCTTCAAGTGCGGCCTCTCCAACGCTCTTGAAAGCGGCAATGTGCATCGAAAAGAATGTGTGCCGCAATTCATCACGCCCGATATTAAAAGCGTGACGGATTTTCTTGATGTGTCGCACGGCGTTGCTCGGCAGAATGTCCAGTCCGTAAGCTTTCAACCATGCCATGAGTGCGGGTCTAATTTTGATCTGGCGATAGCTGTCCGTTTTGCTGACATCCGGCTCGATGTGAATAATGCCCGTTTCCATGTCGATGAAGTCCAGCTTGTCTGGATGCTCTGCGAGTCTGCGCAGTTCTCCGCTTTCTTCATCCGTGCGCAGTCCCGCGAATAACGCGAGCGCGAAATATGGAACCATGATTCCAGTGGGGCCATTTTCCGTCCCTCGGTAGCTCTCCACATATTCCATGAGTGCGCGAACCTGTGCCGCGCTTAATGATTTCACCTTGCCGCGTTTTGGCACTTTCTTGACTTCAATTTTAGCGGTCGGGTCTTCAAGAATCCATTGCGCCTTGTGTCCCTGTTCATTAGTCCCCGTCCTCTCTGCGCACCACTGAAAGAATCCGTGCATGTCCATGCGATAGTTGTTGAACGTCTTGGGCGCAGCCCTGTGCGCACCGTCCCTGCTCCGCAATCCATCGAGAAAGCTTTGCAAATGCGCCGGGGTTGTGTCGCATACATGCTTCAAATCCGCCCCGCGATGGAACTGGCGCACCGTGGCGTCGAGTTGGGTAATTGTGCGCGATCTAATTCCTTCCGCTTCTTTGGCTTTCAAGAATTCACGGATGGCAAAATCAAACTCCATGCGCATCACTTTGCCGCCCCTGTGATTGGCTAGATAATATTCGATTGCCGCGCCTAGCGTGTGATCCCTTGCGCCATCCCCTGCCCGTTCCATTTCCGCAAGTCGAGCAAATGCCGCCTCCGCCTCTTTTAGTTGGTCGAGTGAAAGTGCGGTGATGACTTCGCGCAGTTTCGTGTCCTGATTCAGTAGCTCCACGCTCTTGAGCGCAACGAATGACTCGGCATCGGCACGGCTCTTGAATTTTCGGCGTTTCCATTTTCCGTCTTCGCGAAATCCCTGCACCATGTAGGTTGTCCATGAGTAGCCGTCGGCGTGTTCTATGATCTCACGAATGGAAAGCTTGCCGCCCCTTTTCGCACCAATCCGACGCGGTGCTTTTCGTGTCCTGCTCGTTTTGGGTTTCCGTTTCATACCTGCCATTCTAGTGCAATCAGATGCACTGGCAAGCATTTATTGCACGGGTAGTTGCACGGGTAACGAAAGTTTCTCGTAAAATCAAGGGTAGTTTTCAGGCTCATAACCTGAAGGTCATAGGTTCAAATCCTATCCCCGCAACCAATTCACTTTTAAGGAGTTGGGTTGGTTTTGAAAGTGAAATAAACGGGCCACTTTCCGTCTGGCATGACAAATCTGTCTGCGCGCCGTGCACAGCGCTTCATCCATCCGCACGATGACACGCGCCCTTTTGATTGACCAAAAATCATCTGATGAAGGACAATTAAATGTTGAGCCAGACTGAACCAAATCATCATTCACATGCTTTTGGTTGTTCGTTATGAACCTTGAACTGCTTTTCATAGATTCATGGGGCAGTCAAAGCCGGTTCACGCATCTCTTAACAAGATCGAATCCACGATCAGTTCATCATGCAGCACGTCGCTGAGGATGACAATGGGGTCGCCGACGACGATGAGGTCGCGGGCGCGGAGGATTTGCAATGCGGCCTCGATGGTGTCGTTCGGTTTGTCTGCGAATTCCATGACGAAGGGAAACACGCCGCGCGCGGTCATCATGGCGCGACTGACGTGGAGGCTGGGCGTAAAGGCGAAGATGGGCGCGGACTCCGGACGTTGATGCGCGAGGAGATGCGCGGTGACGCCGCCCTTGGTGAAGACGACGAGTTTGGAGCCGGGGATGCTGTTGGCGAGAACGACAGCGGATTTGACGACCTTGTGTTTGTTGGACTTGAGCGGAGCATCGCTGGCGAAGCGGCCTGAGGGATAACGCTGCTCTGTGCGGCGCGCGACGCGATCCAAAACCTCGACACAACGATCAGGATATTTGCCGACGCTGGTTTCGCCACTGAGCATGACGCAGTCCACTTGCTCGGTGACGGCATTGAAAATGTCCGTGACTTCTGCGCGAGTCGGCACGGGATTCTCGATCATGCTTTCGAGCATCTGA
Source organism: Verrucomicrobiota bacterium (assembly GCA_043757085.1). Lineage (GTDB taxonomy): Bacteria > Verrucomicrobiota > Verrucomicrobiia > Verrucomicrobiales > Verrucomicrobiaceae > VFKE01. Next base: position 16,185 of record JAYVQB010000393.1, on the reverse strand, counting down.
GTGGCAACGATGACCTTCCGTCCGTGATAGGAACAACGCTCGATGATGTCGCGCTGAATGATGGGGAGGTCTTCCACGGGGCACTCGCTGCCGAGATCGCCGCGCGCGACCATGATGCCCTTGGAGGCGACGACAAGGGCATCGAGATTATGCAGCGCCTGCTGGTTCTCGATCTTGGCAATAACACGCGCGTTGCAACACTTCTGCGCCAGCAACAATTCCAGATGCTGAATGTGCGCCGGCTCACGCGCAAAGCTGAGCGCGAAGTAATCGACGCCGAGTTCCACGCCGAGATCGAGATCAGCGTAGTCTTTCTTCGTCAGCGGCGGGAGGTTCACATCGACTCCCGGGAGGTTGATGTGACGACGGGATTTCATTTCACCACCGGTGATGACTTCGGCGAGGATGCGCTTGCCGTTAACGACGGTGGCCCGCATTTGAATCATGCCGCCGTCAATGGAAATGGGATCGCCCACTTTCAAATCTCCCGTGATGCCGGGATAGTTCACGGTGGTGGAAAACTCCGTGGTCGGCGCAAACGATTCATCGGTGCGGAACTCGACGAAGTTACCAGGCTTAAGCTGCCACGGCGCGCTCACATCGCCAGTGCGAATGGATGGCCCGGTCAAATCCATCAGCACGCCCACATCGGTGTTCCGTGCCTTCGCCGCCTCGCGCACATGAGCATACACGGTGCGCGTCCATTCATGGGAGGCGTGGCTCATGTTGAGCCGAATGAGATTGGCACCGCAGTCGATGAGCTTGCCGATCATCTCCACGGTCTCTGTGGCGGGGCCGAGGGTGACAAGGATTTTTGTTTTGCGCATTTAATATTGGTGTTGGGGGCTGCCAGCCCATGAAAAACCCATCACTCCTTAGCAACATCAAGCACGAGACATGCCACGGAACGTGCGTCACACTCGAAGCTTTCATCCACATTCATTGAGGAAACCTTGTCCACAAAACTAATCTCGCGCGAGGTATCGAACGCCAGCAACCAATTTCCTTCTGGTAGCGGAAATGAGATTACTTGAGGCGAGGTGTTGGACAGAAAGAGTAATGACTTCTGACCGTTCATTGTTTCACCACGACCAGCCTCATTGATAAGAGCGGCAAAGAATGCCGTGTCCGGTGTGTGCCATGTTTCATGCGACATGGGTTCACCCACTGCATCGAACCAAGAGATGTCTGCCTTGCCTGTAACCGAATCAATCCGCCCGTCAAAGTGAAGCGCCCTTCGCAGCACCGGATGCGCTTTGCGGAAAAGCACCAGCCGCGCCACGAATGACTGAAAGGCGCGGGATTCGGCGCTCTCGCTCCAGTCGATCCAACTGATCTCGTTGTCCTGGCAATAGGCGTTGTTGTTCCCTCCCTGGGTGCGCCAGCGTTCATCGCCCGCATTGAGAAAGGGCACGCCGAGCGAGCAGAACAAGGTGGCCAGCATGGAGCGCGCGATTTTTCGGCGCAGCGCGAGCACGGCATCATCCTTGGTCTCGCCCTCCACGCCGCAGTTCCAGGAGTGGTTTTGATTGTCACCATCACGGTTATCCTCGCCATTGGCCTCGTTGTGCTTGTCGTGATAACTGAGCACATCACGCAAGGTGAAGCCGTCGTGTGATGTGAGAAAGTTCAGGCTGGTCAACGGCGAACGGCCAGCGGGTCCGAAGATGTCATCACTGCCGCAGAAACGTTTTGCCAGATCAGCCGTGGCCCACGGTGAGCCGCACCAGAAGAGACGGGCGTCATCGCGATAGCGGCCATTGAGTTCCCGCCACGGCTTGGGAAAGGCACCGACCTGATAGCCATTAGGCCCCATGTCCCAAGGCTCTGCTATCATCTTAACGCGGGAGAGAACCGGATCTTGTGCAACAGCTTGGAAAAATGGCGCGGCATAATCAAACTGTTCACCACGGCGTCCAAGTGTGGCGGCGAGATCAAAGCGAAATCCATCCACATGCATCTCTAGCACCCAGTATCGCAGGCTGTCCATGATCAGCCGGAGACACGGAGGCGATGCGGCATTCACTGTGTTGCCGCAACCGGTATAATTCAACGTCCGTGCGTCGCCATTGGTGAGGTAGTATGTCGTGTTGTCCAGTCCGCGCAGAAATATGCTGGGGCCGTTTTCATCCCCCTCCGCCGTGTGATTATAGACGACATCAAGGATGACTTCGATCCCGGCGCCATGCAACGCGCGCACCATTTTTTTGAATTCGATGACCTGTGATTGTGCATCATGCGCAGCGGCGTATTCACTGTGCGGCGCAAAGAATCCGATGGTGTTGTAGCCCCAGAAATTCGTCAACCCGCGCTTGATGAGAAACCCGTCATCGAGGTGCTGGTGCACCGGGAGCAACTGCACGGCGCTGATGCCGATGCCCTTGAGATATTCGAGCACTGAAGACTCGGCCAATCCGGCGTAAGTGCCGCGCAGTTTCTTCGGCACGCCGGGATGCTTCATGGTGTAGCCTCGCACATGCATTTCGTAGATGACCGTATCCGCCCAAGATGTATGTAAAAGCGCATCGCCTTCCCAGTCGAATTCATCACTGATCACCACCGACTTCAGCGCGTGGCGACCATTGTCCCGGAAATCAGCGGCTCCATTTGCGCCAATGTTCTGCATCAGCGGATGCCATTGGTGATCGCCGCTGATGGCTTTCGCGTAAGGATCAAGCAGCAGCTTGCGCGGATTGAACCAGAGTCCTTTTTCGGGCGACCATGGGCCATGAGCGCGAAATCCATAAAAAGCACCCGCTTTGATTCCGCTGACATAACCGCGCCAGACATCATCATCGCCTTGCTCCAAGCGAACGCGGGCGGTTTCACGCGAAGAATCAGCGGCGTCAAAAAGGCAGAGATCCACCGCATGGGCCAGACGTGAATAAACCGCGAAACTGACTCCATCCTCCAAGAGAGTGGCACCAAGGACAGAACTCGTGGTGGACGGTGATTTTTCCCTATGAGATGGCACGCATGTTTGTTAGCAGGAAGCAAGCCGAGCGCAAGCATGGAGCCATTTCACCGAAATGATAACTGGCACGATCTCTAAATAAATCGAAATACTACGCCGTAATTGCTTCCCCTATTCCCTATATAAAACTGCTTCTCGCAATTCTCGCCCTGATTCCTTTGCTACTCTGCGCCTAAGGTAATCCAAATGAAGCAAAGCCCAACGCCAAACCGAAGGCAAAAGCCAAACCAGCGGGCAATCCCAACGAAGCTTTTAATTCAACTGGATCCGTGGACATCACCACCCTGCCGGAGTTCAAGGGGGAGAAAGAGGAGTTTATCTTCGGCAAACCCTTGCCTCTCACTGATGTCGTAATCAACAAGCACGATAGCGCCATGTATTTCGCCACCGGAGGACGCCGCGTGCAGAGCGCGGTCTATCGCGTTACTTACACTGGAACAGAAAGCACCGCACCCGCCAAACCATACGCGATCACGCCAGAACTGAAACAGCGCCGCGACTTGGAGAAACTTCATGAAGACGGCACTGGCCCCGAAGCCATCGACAAGGCCTGGCCTTTTCTCAGCAACAAAGATCGCAGCGTGCGCTTCGCCTCGCGTGTGGCCATCGAGCGCCAGCCGACCAAGCTCTGGGCCGAACGCGCACTGTAAGAAAAAGACACCCAGGCGCTCATCAGTTCCATGATCGCCCTCGCCCGCGTGGGCCGCACTCCCCTTCCCGCCGCGCCGCCCGTCTCTGCGGCCTCATCCGGTGCCGTGCCTCCCACCACTCCAGAGAACGCCAAACTTCAGGTTAGTATTCTCAATGCGCTTGGCGGCATCGATTTCAAAAAACTCGATCTCGACCATCAGCAACAGTTGTTGCGCGCCTATCAGCTCGCCTTAACCCGTCTCGGCAAACCCGATGCCGAAACCTGTGCGAAGGTCGCTGGAATTTTTGATCCATATTACCCACAGGCCGATTCCTCACTCAACCGCGAGCTTTGCCAGCATCTGGTCTTCCTCGATTCCAAGAGTGTCGTATCTAAGACCCTCGGCCTCATCAACTCCCTCAACGAGGACGAACTCAAGGACCTCCTCGCCTATCTGCTCTCGGGTGGAAACGAGAAGGACAAAAATGTTCGCCCCCTGATCGGAGCGCCAGTTTTGTGACTGCTGATTGTCAGCGGTTAAAAACCTGCTCCATTGGCGGTCATGGCCACCCTGATATTCTACCTCGACGACGGACGCGAGATCGCCGTTCCTTTGGATGGACGGATCAAGGTGGGCAGCACCGAAGGGAATGACGTGTTGGTGGAAGACGCCGGTGTCTCACCGAGACATGCCGAGATCACCCACACGCCGAGCGGCGGCTATCATTTGCGCGATCTAGGCTCGGAGTCCGGCACCATCGTCAATGGCGACCGCGTGGTCTCGCGTGACCTTCAGCATGGTGATGAGGTTTCATTCGGCAGATTGCGCGGACGGTTCTTCCTTCATGAGAATGGCGATGCCCTGTCGTCGGAAGAAGAAGGGAAGAAAAAACTGCAGGGTCTCAGGGACGCTTACAACGATACCTTCACCAAGCACACCACCCTGTTTGGTGTGGTCACCTCTCTCGCGAATCAGGAGCGACAGAAGTTGGCGAGTCTTGACCGCCTGCAGACCGACACCTTGAATCTGGAAACCCGCATCGCCAATGCGCGCGGCATCCTGAGTCATCTTGAGGATTCCATTACGAAGGCTGCTGAAAATATCAGTCAAAAAGAAGCTAGGCATCAGGAAGTCAGGGAAAAAGTTGAGAAGCAAACCAACTTGGCTGAGCAACTGAATCTCTCAGTCGCAAAGCTTGAGAATGACAAGCTCGCGTTGGAGCGAACACTTGGGGAGATTGCGGAGAAACGCAAAGAAAGCGAAACCAAACGCGATCAGGCCGACGCAGAAGCTACCCAAAGCCGCGCAGAGCAACAATCCCTGACAGCGAATTTGGCCGTCCTCACAAAAAAGCATTCCGACGCACTCGCCAGTCTTCACGAACAAGAGTTAAAATCTACGAGCCTGACTAAATCGCTGGAAGATTTTACCCGGCGTCTTGCTGATGAAACAGACAAGCATGGCAGGCTCACCATCGAACGCCAGCGCCTTGAGCAGGATCTTGTGGCGTTGAAATCCAATGAATCCAAAGCGCGCGATTCGATTGCCCAGTTGGAAAAACAGCAGGCCAGTCTCGCCACAAACTTACGCGAACGGGAAGCGACCATCAGCCTCGCGGATATCACGCTTACCGGCCTTTTAGAAAAGCACAGCAAGAGCAATTCAGAGACCGAATCACTGCGCGCCGAGAAAGCGCAAGCCGAGATCGAGATCTCCCGGCTGGGAAATGAACTGTCGAAACTGCAAAGCTCCGTGCTCGACATGGAAACGCGCCAGACAGCCGGACTGGAACTGCTCCGCCAGAGACAGGATCAAGTTCGCAGCGCCAATGAAAACCTAGATGCATTGAAGGCGAGTGAATCCAAGGCGCAAGAAAAAGTTGCCCACTTGGAGAATCAACAGGCAGCCCTCACAGCAGCTTTACTTGAACGTGAAGATAGTGTCACCCGTGCTGACTCAGATCTCTCCGCGTTGCAGCAGAAGCACCGTCAGACCGAGTCGGAAATCAATGCGCTGCGCGAAGTGAAAGTAGCGTATGAAGCTGACATCGCCCGTCTCGGCGTCGATCTGAATCATCTGCGTGGCTCCTTCGCAGAAGCCGAATTACAAAAGACTATAGGGCAAGAACTCGTTCGCCAAGTCGCGGCATTGAGAGTGGAAGAAACCAAGGCGCACGATTCTATCGCCCATTTGAAAAAACAACAGGACGCTCTCTCTGCGGCCTTGCGCGAACGTGAAGAGAACATCGCCCGTGCGGACTCTGTTCTATCCGCGCTACAGCAGAAGCACCGTCAGACTGAACTGGATTTCACTGCGCAACGGGCATTGATATACGAGCACCAGAGCGAGATCGCCCGTCTCGTCAATGATCTGAATCTCCTGCGTAATTCCGTTGCTGAAGTCGAATCACAAAAGACAGCCGGACTGGAACTGGTTCGCCAGAGACAGGATCAAGTTCGCAGCGCCAATGAAAGTCTTGTTGCGACTAGGGCGGCGCATCAGGCTGAAATTTTATCTCAGGAGGAGTCGCTCAATGCCATGCTCAAGCGGCTTCATGCCGCCGAAGCGCAACTGAAAGAATCCATCGCTAAAAATGAAATTCTGGCGCAGCAAAATCAAAAATTGGATGAAGTGCGCGCACAAATTCAAAGCGCGGAAAACAAGCGTGCGCAAATGACGACGGAGAATCTCCGACTGGAAGAACAGACTGCGAAACTCAATTCAAGTCTCATCCATCAACACCGTGAACTAGAATCCTCGACTGATAAACTGACCCGCTTGCGCGTCGATGAATCCGCTTTGGTAAAAACCATCCAGACCCTTCAGGATAATTCCCGCGCCGAGCAGCAGCGTTTCGACCAGTCCGTCAGAAGTCATGCGGAAACCAATCAGCAAGCGGAGGCCAGACATCGGGAGATGGAATCCACCTTGGAAAGCCTGCGCGGACAAATTAATAAGCTCGAAGCCTACCTGACCTCGCTGGAAGTTTGGAAGGATGACATGAGTGAGCAATATTCCCGGCTGGCCAATATCCCCGTGGACACCCCTGAAGCCTTTAAGCTCTGGCGTGAAATCCATCAGAAGAAAGGCGAGATCGCCACCGTGTTGCCAGCCCAAACCGGAATCAAACCACGCTTCAATACCCAAGTTCAAGTGGTGCCGCGCGGTCAACGGCCAGCTTGATCAGGGCTGCAAGGGCAAGATGCCCTTGCTCCTCTTTGGAGTGCGCGAACATGTCCGCGCTCTGAACGGCGCGACGCGTCGCGCGTGTGAAAGCGGCGACATGTCGCCGCACTCCAAAAAATAAGTGCAGATCAAACCGCAGCCACAGGCACTTTCTCAGCACTCGCGAGTTCAGCGGGCGCTTCATCTTCCGGCGGCACGGCTACAGGTTCCACCTTGGGCGCGACCTTGACGAACAGCGGACGATAGTGATCCCAGCGATCAAGGATTTCTCTGGCGCGGGCGCTGTCGGTCTTTTCCAGATGCTTATAGATCAGGCCCTGAACGAGTTTGATGTCTTCCGCATCATCGAGCGGCAATGCTCTGATCATCTCGGGATTGTGCAGCTTCCCGAACATGCTGCGCTCATCGAGTAAGTAAGCGTTACCACCACTCATGCCGGCACCGAAATTGTTACCAAACTGTCCGAGCACGATAACGAGGCCGTTAGTCATGTATTCGCAACCGTGATCGCCAATACCCTCGACGACAGCGGTGCCGCCGGAGTTCCTCACGCAAAAGCGCTCGCCTGCGCGACCAGCGGCAAAGAGATAGCCGCCGGTGGCGCCATACATCACCGTATTTCCGAGGATGCTGTTTTCGTGGCTCTTGAAAGTAGGATGAACTTTCGCCGGTGGACGGATGATGATCTCGCCGCCGCAGATGCCTTTGCCGACGTAGTCATTGGCCTCGCCCGTGAGCGTGAGCTTGACGCCGCCACAGAGGAAGGTGCCAAAGCTCTGTCCGGCGCTGCCTTCGCAGTTGATCTCGATCTTCGGTTCTTCATTCGGGCCTTCAAGTCCGTGGTTGCCGTGAAGATAGGCGATCTCTCCAGAGAGCTTGGTGCCGATGTTCCGATCGGTATTCTTTACCTTGTAACGCAACGGTGCAATGCGGCGTTTGTCGCGAATGGCATCGGTCGCGGCTTGAATAATTTTGTCATCCAGCGGATGATGATTGATGCGCTCGTTGCTGTTGACGAGGCATAGGCGAGGAGCGTCCTGCCCAAGGTCCTGACCAACATCCCGCAGGATACGTGAGAGATCGATCATGCTCGCTTTCTTATGATCGCTCACCTGACGTTGTCTGAGAAACTGCGGACGGCCAATGAGATCGTTCATCCGGGCGACGCCGAGTTGCGCCATGATGAGACGCACTTCTTCGGCAACAGAGTTGAAGAAGTTCACGACGTATTCCGGCTTGCCTTTGAATTTGGCGCGGAATTTTGGATCGGTAGTGGCAACTCCTACGGGGCAATTGTTCAAGTGACACTGGCGCACATAAACACAACCGAGCGCGATAAGCGCGATGGTGCCGAAATTAAATTCTTCTGCTCCAAGAATTGCCGCCATCACAATGTCGCGGCCATTGCGCAAGCCACCGTCGGTGCGCAGCGTGACGCGCTCACGCAGCCCGTTGAGCATGAGAACCTGCTGCGCTTCCGCTAGACCAAGTTCCCAAGGCAAACCGGCGTGCTTGATGCTGGAGAGTGGGCTGGCGCCGGTTCCTCCTTCATGACCGCTGATGAGAATGATGTCCGCATTCGCTTTCGCAACACCAGCGGCAACCGTGCCGACGCCCGTTTCCGCGACCAGCTTCACGCAAACGCGCGCGCGTGGATTTGCTTCCTTCAAGTCATGGATCAACTGCGCGAGGTCTTCGATGGAATAGATGTCGTGATGCGGCGGCGGACTGATGAGCGAGACGCCGGGCTGCGTGTGGCGCAGACGCGCGATGAGCTGGTTCACTTTGGCAGCGGGCAACTGTCCGCCTTCTCCCGGCTTCGCGCCCTGCGCCATTTTGATTTCCAGCTCCCACGCGTTCGCGAGATATTCCGCCGTCACGCCGAAGCGTCCGCTGGCGACCTGTTTGATCTTGCTGTTGGCCCAGTCGCCATTTTCATAACGCTTGAAGCGGCGGGGGTCTTCTCCGCCTTCGCCGGAATCTGATTTGCCGCCGATGCGGTTCATCGCGATGGCCAGCGCCTCATGCGCCTCGGGCGAAATCGCACCGAGCGACATGGCCGCCGTGGTGAAGCGCACGCGGATGTCATCAATCGGCTCGACTTGATCGAGGGGAATCGGCCCATGACTTGATGGAACAAAGTCCAGCAGGTCTTTCAACGCCACGGGCCGATTCTCCAACTGCGTCTTCACATAGGCATCGTAGTCTTCAGCTTTGCCGCTCTTAACGAACGTGTGAAAGTTTTTAATGACCGGGCCGGTGACGGCGTGGATTTCACCATCGCGACGTGGGCGATAGAATCCGGGGTCTGCGAGTTCGATGGGGCCGCTCTCTGGAATCGGCGCATTGTATGCTGCGGTATGTCGCGCGAGACTTTCTTCCGCGATCTCATTGAAACCAATGCCCGCGATCTGGGACGGCGAGCCGATGAAGCACTTGTCCATGACTTCCTTGCCAATGCCCACGGCCTCGAAAATCTGCGCTCCGGTGTAGCTACTGAGCACGCTGATGCCCATCTTGGACATGATCTTGAGCACACCTTTTTCCAGCGATTTGCGATAGTTGGTCAGTGCCTTGGCAAAATCGAATCCTTCCAAAATGGGTTTCTTAGAAGTCTTATCTGCGTCGAGAACTTCCTGCACGGTCTCGAACGCGAGATACGGACAAACCGCCGATGCGCCGAAGCCAAAAAGACAGGCCATCTGGTGATTGTCACGGGCCTCGCCAGTGTCCACGACGATGGAAATGCGCATCCGCTTCTGCGAGCGATTGAGATGATGATGCACCGCGCCGGTTGCGATGAGCGAGGGAATAGGGACGCGATTTTCATCCGTGGCGCGATCGCTCAAGATCAGGATGCGCACATTTTCTTCCACGGCATTTTCGGCTTCGTGACAGAGACGATCCACGGCATTCTTCAAGCCAGCCGGGCCTTCGCTCGATAGCCATGTGGTATTGAGCACGCGACAGGAAAAATCTTTGAGTGACTTGAGACTTTCCAATTCGTTTTCAAATAGGAACGGCGAATGCAGATGCACGACCTTGGCATGCTCCGGCGTTTCTCCGAGCCAGTTGCGCTGCCAGCCGAGCACGACATCGAGCGACATCACGGCACGCTCACGGATCGGGTCGATCGGAGGATTTGTCACCTGAGCAAACAGTTGTTTGAAGTAAGTGAAAATGACCTTGGGTTGCTTCGAGAGCACAGCCAGCGGGATGTCGTCGCCCATGGAATAGATGACTTCTTCACCCTTGGCGAGCATGGGAGTGAAGGCCATGTCGATCTCCTCCTTGTTCCAGCCGAACGTGACCTGCTTTTGCGACAGGCCGAGGATGTCGAGTTCTTCCTTGGGCGCATGAGGCGCGAGGGTGGTCAGTTCAAGACGCTGTTCCTTGAGCCACTTGCCATAGGGTTGACGGTCGGCGAGTTTCTTTTTGATCTCCGCATTGTAAGTGACTGTGCCTTTGAGCGTATCCACCGAGACCATCTGGCCGGGAGCGAGACGTCCTTTCTTGATGACCTTCCGATCATCGAGCGGAACGATCCCAACTTCGGAACCGAGGGCAAAGATGCCGTCCTCAGTGAGCTTGAAACGCGAGGGGCGAAGGCCATTGCGATCCAGACTTGCGACCACACTGTTCCCATCAGTGGCGACCAGTGCGGCAGGCCCATCCCAGGGCTCGCTGAAGCAGGAATGATATTCATAATATGCTTTCTCTTCTTCGGAGGTCGTTGGGTCAATCCCGTATGCTGCGGGCACCAGCATGGACATCGCGTGCGTGAGATCACGTCCGGAGAGGACAAGCAATTCCAAAGCGACATCGAGACTCGCAGAGTCACTCTGACCAGGAGCGCAGAGTCCCTTCAATAGGTGCTCCTCACCTTTCCAAGATGGATTCGCGAAATCGCTGGCGCGCGACGCCATCCAGTTGCGGTTGCCGCGCACTGTGTTGATTTCGCCATTGTGAGACAACATGCGGAACGGATGGGACAAGGCCCAAGTCGGAAACGTATTCGTCGAGAACCGCTGATGAAACACCGCCAGCGCAGTCTCGAATCGTTCGTCATTCAGATCGAGATAAAATTTTTGCAGCGCTGTGGCCACCAACAGAGCCTTATAGACAATGGTGCGATGCGACATCGAAGGCACATAAAATTCCGATAACTTCAACGACCTAGCCCTCTGCACCATCTCGCGACGGGCCAGATAAAGCGTCCTCTCAAAAGGACCATCATCCATGCCTGTTGGCCGCTTCATTAATAGTTGCATGATGCACGGCATCGTCTTGCGCGCCTTCTCACCGAGTTCGTTCGGATTGATCGGCACCTGCCTCCAGCCGATCACCATCACATCACGCTTTGCCAGCGCGCCTTCGGCCACGTTTTGAATCTTGATCCGCGCCAGCTCATCCTGCGGCAGGAAAAAAACACCGACCGCGAGGTCTAGTGGATGCTCCAGTTCCACGCCGAATTCATCCTTGGCCACCTGCAGCAAAATCTTATGCGGAATCTGTGCCAACACACCTGCGCCATCCCCCGTTTTCATGTCCGAATCCATCGCGCCGCGATGCACCACGGCGCAGCAGCCACCGAGGGCGAGCTGGAGAATGTCATGACTTTTTTCACCATTCACTTGGGCGACAAAACCCACGCCGCAAGCATCTCGTTCCATCTCCATGCGGTGGAGAGAGCCTTCATTGGGAATCGGGAGATCGTAGTAGGGATGCTTGGTCATGTTTCGATGGCAGATGATATAGCTAACGCAGCCAGCGTGCCATTGCTGACAACTTCTTCGTTAACGTAATCGCCACAAATGGGCAAACAGACGGTGGTTTTATCCGCTGAAATCTTGTGCGAATTCATCCAGCACGCTCACGGCAAATCCGTTGCGCCCATCAGGAAGCGGTCGCATTCGCGGGCCGCGCCACGGCCTTCGTTGAAGGCCCAGACGACGAGACTCTGACCGCGACGGCAGTCGCCAGCGGCGAAGACGCCGGGGATGCTCGTGGTGTATTTCTCGTGCTCGGCTTTAACATTGCTGCGAGGATCGCGTTCGACTTTAAGCGCATCCAGCAGCGGCTGCTCAGGGCCGAGGAAGCCCATGGCGAGCAGCACCAGTTGCGCTGGCAAAACTTTCTCCGTGCCGGGAACAGGCTGCGGGCCAAACTGGCCTTTGTCGTTCTTCTTCCACTCGACGTTGACAACGTGAACGGCTTTGACGTGACCTTTGTCATCGGCTTCGAACTTCGTCGCAGTGGTAAGATAGACGCGCGGGTCATCGCCGAACTTCGCGGCGGCTTCTTCCTGGCCGTAGTCCATTTTGTAAGTCTTTGGCCATTCGGGCCAGGGATTATCCTTCGCGCGTTCGAGAGGCGGCTTGGCCATGATCTCAAGCTGCACGAGTGACTTGCAGCCGTGACGCACGGAGGTTCCCACGCAATCGGTGCCGGTATCGCCGCCGCCAATAATGACGACATCTTTTCCAGCGGCATTGATGAAGTTGCCGTTCTGTTGTCCATCAAGCACGGCTTTGGTGTTCGCCGTAAGAAAGTCCATGGCAAAGTGAATGCCCTTCATCTCGCGACCGGGAATCGGAAGATCACGCGGCTTGGTCGCGCCGGTGCAGAGCACGGTGGCGTCGAAATCCTTGAGCAATGCTTCTGCGATGATGTCGCTGCCGATGTTGACGTTGCATTTGAAAACAACACCTTCGTCTTCAAGCAACTTGATACGGCGCAGCACGACTTCCTTCTTGCCGAGCTTCATGTTCGGAATGCCATACATAAGCAATCCACCGGGACGATCCGCTCGTTCAAAGACGGTGACGCTGTGGCCGGCTTTGTTCAACTGCGCGGCGGCGCTGAGTCCTGCGGGACCGGAGCCGATGATCGCGACTTTTTTTCCAGTGCGCTTCGTCGGCGGTTCCGCGATGACCCAGCCTTCGTCCCAACCTTTATCAATGATCGAGACTTCAATATTCTTGATCGTGACGGGCGGATTGTTGATGCCGAGCACGCAGGATCCTTCGCACGGTGCGGGACAGACGCGGCCAGTGAATTCAGGGAAGTTGTTGGTCTTGTGCAGACGCTCAAGCGCTTCTTTCCAAAGTCCGCGATAAACGAGATCATTCCATTCGGGAATCAAGTTGTAGATCGGGCAGCCACTGGCCATGCCGCTGATGAGCGCGCCAGTGTGGCAGAATGGAATGCCGCAGTCCATGCAACGCGATCCCTGCGTCTTGAGCGCAGGTTCGGGCATGTGAAGATGAAACTCGTTCCAGTCCTTGACGCGTTCGAGTGGCGCGCGGTCAGCGGGGATTTCCCGGTCGAAATCGATGAAGCCTGTTGGTTTTCCCATGGTGTCTATATTTGATCGGTATTTAAACGCAGAGGCGCGGAGTGCGCGGAGGTCCGCAGAGAAGAAAAGGGATAGTGACAAAGAAAATCTCTGCGATTCTCTGCGCCCTCAGCGTCTCTGCGTTAATCTGCATAAGTTCAGGTTTGTTAGTCGGTATTTAAACGCAGAGGCGCGGAGGTGTGCAGAGGTTCTTCGGACAAATTGTTCACTACGCGGGCGACGCCGTTCTTCAAGACGCCAACATTGAAATTGATGATAAGGCCGAGACTCAGATTGCAGAGGCGGAGATAGGTCAGCAGTTGCGGCCTGTCGATTTCAGAAAGTCGTTCTTTGGATTTCAATTCGACAATGACTTTGTCTTCAACGAGCAGATCCAAACGCAGTCCGCTCGACAGATTCACACCTTTGTATGAAATCGGAACGAGCTGCTGGCGCTGGAATCCGATTCCGCGCAGGTGCATCTCGTGACAGAGCGCCTCCTCATAAACGCACTCCAACAACCCCGGCCCCAAGTGCTTATGCACCTCGATCGCGGCACCGATGATGGATTGGGAGATTTCGTTTTCGTGCATTAGCCAATTTCTTTAACGGGGAGACGCTGAGAACGTGTAGAATCGCAGAGATTTTTTTTGGCACCATCCCTTTTTCTTCTCTGCGAATCTCTGCGCCCTCCGCGTCTCTGCGTTGAATCCCATAAGCGCACCTGTTTAGCTTCCTCCGATTCGGGCAACGTCACGCGCATTCGCTTCGAAGGCGGCGTTGAGCGCATCATCGCCGCTCAAGCCATCCTGCTGCGCTTTTTTCAGCGCCTGCAACACTCGCTTGTAATCCTTCGGCATGACCTTCACGAATTTCGGGATCATTTGCTCCCAAAGCGCAATGACCTTGAATGCCTTCTGGCTCTTCGTGAGGTCGGCGTGTTTCTTGATCAATTCGTAGAGCGCATCGATCTCTTCTTTGTCCTCGAGTTTTTCGAGCGCGACCATCTGCATGTTGCAGCGGGTGGCGAAGTCACCCTGTTCATCGAGGATGTAAGCAACGCCTCCGCTCATGCCTGCGGCGAAGTTGCGCCCGGTCGCGCCAAGCACGACGACACGACCGCCGGTCATATATTCACAACCGTGATCGCCCACGCCTTCGACGACGGTATCGACCCCCGAATTTCTCACAGCAAAACGCTCGCCAGCTGCTCCACGCAAGAACAGCTCGCCCGCAGTCGCACCATAGAGCGCAACGTTGCCGGCGATGATGTTCTCCTCGGCAATGAACGTCGATCCCGCAGGCGGATAGACGATGATTCTGCCACCGCTCATTCCCTTGCCGACGTAATCGTTGGCGTCGCCTTCGAGTTCAAGCGTCATGCCTTTTGGAATAAACGCGCCGAAGCTCTGGCCCGCGCTGCCTTGGAAATGCAGATGCACGGTGTCATCCGGCAGGCCGTGCCAATGCCGCTTCGTGATTTCGTTTCCGAGGATGGTTCCGACAACACGGTTCACATTTCGGATGGGCAAAGTCGCGCGGACTTTTTCACCGCGCTCAATCGCTGGTTTGCAGAGGTCGAGCAGTTGCGTGATGTCCAAAGATTTGTCGAGACCGTGATCCTGCGCCTCGGTCTGGAAACGTCCCACTTCGGGTCCGACGTTCGGCGAGTAAAGAATCTTCGAGAAGTCGAGTCCCCTCGCCTTCCAGTGATCGACAGCCTGGTTCGCTTCGAGCACGTCGGTGCGGCCAACCATTTCCTCAAGCTTGCGGAAGCCGAGTTGCGCCATCAGCTCGCGAACTTCCTGCGCGATGAACTTCATGAAGTTCACGGTGTATTCAGGATCACCCGTAAACTTCGCGCGTAGCTGCGGATCCTGCGTGGCAACGCCGACGGGACAGGTGTTCAAGTGACACACGCGCATCATGATGCAGCCCAGCGTGACGAGCGGAGCCGTGGCAAAGCCAAACTCCTCCGCGCCGAGCAGCGCGGCGATGATGACATCGCGTCCGGTCTTCATCTGGCCGTCGGCTTCGACGACGATGCGGCTGCGAAGATTGTTCAAGACGAGAGTCTGGTGCGTTTCTGCCAGTCCGAGTTCCCAGGGGATGCCCGCGTGCTTGATTGAAGTTTGCGGTGAGGCGCCAGTGCCTCCGTCGAAGCCGGATATGAGCACCACATCAGCGTGCGCCTTCGAGACACCCGCAGCGATGGTGCCAACGCCGACTTCGGAAACGAGCTTCACGCTGATGCGCGCGGCGCGGTTCGCATTCTTCAAATCGTGGATGAGTTCCGCGAGATCTTCGATCGAATAGATGTCGTGATGTGGAGGCGGAGAAATAAGGCCCACGCCCGGAGTCGAGCTGCGGACCTTGGCAATCCACGGATAAACTTTCGTGCCGGGAAGCTGCCCGCCCTCGCCGGGCTTCGCGCCTTGCGCCATCTTGATCTGGATTTCGCGAGCTTGCGAAAGATACAGGCTCGTCACACCGAAACGGCCCGACGCGACTTGTTTGATCGCGCTGTTCTTGGAATCACCACGTTCATTTTTCCAAGTGTAGCGCGCGGGATCTTCACCACCTTCACCGGTGTTGGATTTCCCGCCGATGCGGTTCATCGCGATGGCGAGCGCCTCGTGCGCTTCACTGGAGATGGAGCCGTAGCTCATCGCGCCGGTTTTGAAGCGGGCGAGAATAGACTCAATACTATCGACTTCTTCGATGGGCACAGGCGTCTGCTTCTTGAAGTCCAACATGCCACGCAAGGTGTAATGCTGCTTACTCTGCTCATTCACGAGCGCGCTGTATTGCTTGAAGAGATCGAAACTGCCCATGCGCACGGCCTTCTGCAAGGTGTGAATCGTCTGCGGACTGAAGAGATGCGCCTCGCCTTCCTTGCGCCACTGGTATTCGCCGCCCACATCGAGCGCCGGGCCGCTGAC
Source organism: Verrucomicrobiota bacterium (assembly GCA_043757085.1). Lineage (GTDB taxonomy): Bacteria > Verrucomicrobiota > Verrucomicrobiia > Verrucomicrobiales > Verrucomicrobiaceae > VFKE01. The sequence goes on along the minus strand of JAYVQB010000393.1, from coordinate 114 downwards.
GGAGCGCTCTTGATAGGCATGCGCGTGACGCTGAATGGATTCACGGGCAATGATGCCGATGTCGGAACCTTCGATGCGAGTGGAAGTCCAGGTGAAATATTTATCAACGAGCGC
>JAYVQB010000392.1:0-20884 GCA_043757085.1 Verrucomicrobiota bacterium | reverse complement strand
GCTTCATCCAGTTTGACGGTCATCTTGTCCAGACCGGCAGGCGCTTGCCCCACAGAGCCTCCGCGCCCCGCGATGGCGGCCAGCCCGATTCCGTTGATGCCGATTACACACCAACCGTCCCGCTCTTCGATCCAATATTCCCACACGTCAGCCTGTCGTATTGATTGAGGCATCGGCACCCACATGCCCAGCATCTTCGCCCACCTAAGGTGGTCATCATCCACAAAATAAGTGCCAGGAACCTGCTTGTCTTTGTTAGCCGACCACACGCTGGCTCTAATCAGAGCCCCAGATAATTCCATGACCCATGATTGACAATCGTCTCGCTGCATAAAAGCAGCATGGTCAGGGTGTGGACGGAAAGTAATGAGGTGAGGCATGATATAAATTTGTTTCGAGTGTATCCGAATGATGCCACAAAAAAACTTGGATTGAAATCTAGTCCCGCATTATGTTGGCATCAGTCAAAAAGAATCGCACGGCGATTTCACCATTGCTGGAGTCGACGTAAAGCAGCCGAGTCAGTGCCAATGATGTATTCAGTTCGTTAATTCCATTTAGTGACGAGTCCGAGCGAAGTTCGCCAGTGATTTCCCCATAGCGCGGACAATTGAAAGTTTGCCTTTTGTTAAGCTGGCCCCTAGCTTCCAATATCTCAATATCAGCAAGCGGCCACGCTTTTGCAGCCTTTTGATTTATTGTAAGCTGCTGAGTTATTAAGTTTCTATGCCGTTCAAATACTTCAAAACCATTTTGTGTGAAATAAAATTGCGAATTTGAGTGTGGGTAGTCGGCGATGGCAAGAACAAGTTGCAACGCTACACTTGTTTGAATAAGACCTGTTCCCGCGTCGCGAATTTGAACTGCACCATAGACAGGTCCTTTTATCGGGCATATCAACTCAACCAATTTTCCCTGGTAAGACTTAATTTCGCTCAATTGAACACTAAACCATTTCTTCGCAAGGTGAAGGTCACCGGTGACAAGTGGACGTGCCGTAAGGCTTACGTGATTACTTTCCGAAGTTTCCTCGGGTTGTTTTTCTACTATTTCTGAATCTATTTGTTGCATAACTATAATTTACCCTGCTCGAATAAACTTCTCAAGGGAACGGCGCATTTTTTCGGAAAATCTTTTGATTTCAAATAAATTAAAGAAATCACCCCCGAGAGTTTGCCTCTTTGAGTGCTAAAACCGTTTCTCTTTGATCGCACCGCAAAACCAGAATCGCATTGCGCGGTAAGTGTGAAACGGTAAACAGTTCACGCTACGCTTAAATCTCCACATCCTCCGCCAGAGCGTCCCAATCGAGCTGCGTAACTTGAGCACGAACCTCGGGTGTCATCAATGGCTTGGCACTGGCCTGATGCCAGACGATGGCTAAATTGCGCCATTCCATGGCCTTGCGGCTCTCAAACACGGCAAAGAATTCACATGGGGGCAGGAGCGCGGCCATCCTCGGCACCCCTCCGAATGAACCTGGACGCTCAAACCTAGTGATTTTCGGAGGGATCACGTGCACCGGGGACGGACCCAAGATGGATTGGCAACGCCCTTCAAGCGACAGCAGGCGCCTCTCAGTGAACCTGTCATTGGGCATGCCCTCCAAAAGTCCTTCATAAGTGGCGTGCATCAGCAGTGACGTTGTAGTGATCTGAATGCCGCTGGCAAGACGGATGGTGATGAACGGCTTGGGGTGTATGTCGATATGGATGGGCATAGGTGAATTGCAATGAGGTTTGGGGTGAATTAAAAATGAGCGATACCGCCCAAAAGGGTCAGTTAAGTTATTAAGGTTTAGATAAAGTTGCAACGATCTCCGCTGTGTCGTTCTGCGCATCTTTAATGCTCTCCAGAATTTCTGGAGTGGCTGCATCTCGCATAAATATCGGGCAGTCGGGATACGTTTTTTTGCAATGATCCCAGAGGTGTTTCATTGAGGGATTCATCGGGTGGCCCAGCCACTGGTTGATCCGTGCCGCGAGAAGAGTTAGCACTTCCTCTCTTGCTGGAGGCGGAAGCTTCGTAAAATCATCCATACCCTCGTCCATCCAGTAGGGGCCGGAAAATGGGATCGAAACAATCTCATAAGCAGCATCGGGGTCATACTTCAAGCGGCTGAGGTGTTCGCAGGTTTCGGGGTGCAGTTTCATGGATAAATGGATTTGCGGTGGTTCTACGATATGCGTTCAGAGCGGGGTTGTTCAAGCGGGTAAATGGGCGGGTAAATGAGTCAGGTTTCCCCGGTAAATAATTTTGGTATCCGTATGGCCTCGGGCGTTAGTTTGCGCAGCGAGTCCTTATTTGTCTATGGTGTTCATGGCAATACCTCCCAATGGCCACCTTTGCTCGGCCCGATGCGCTTGATGATTTCATCTGCTTTAAGCCGGTTGATCTGCATTTCAATGGCGCGGTCATTCCGCTTCAATCGCCGGGCAATTTCCGGGATTGTGATGTCGGTTTTCCCCAGCATCAGGCGCACGATCTTCCCCCGCATTCCTGGCAATTTTGCTCCCGAAGTTTCTCCCGAAGTTTCTCCCGAAGCTCTTTGTTCTGCTGGGACGATTCCACGATACCGCGCAGAGAATGGGAACTCGATCCAAATGTCTCCGCCTTGGGACTCGATTAAGGGCGCAGGTGCTCCCGCCTCCCGGCACGCCTCCATGATCCGTTGCACGCCGCGCCCCCAAGCTTCGATTTCTCCAGCGCGGAAAAAGGCATTAGCCACGCCCGGATTGAATGGACGCGAAGGATGCGGCTTGAGCAGCTTCGCGATTGTCCACCGCTCCGGCAGTTCGCCTGGATTCCAGATTCTGATTCGGTCGGGATAAACGCGAATTTGGATGGGTGCTCCGATGGCGTAGTCCCGGTGGATGATGGCGTTCAGCAGCGCTTTTCGGAGAGCATCCTCCGGCACGACTCGGGTCAAGCCGGGTCGTCTTTGAAGTTCCGAGAGATCTGAAACTCGCGAGAAATGATGTCAAACGCACCGCGACACAAACGCACCAAAATGTTGCAATGCGCAGACCGAACCCTTTTTAGTCAACGCTGGGCTGAGTGATTCATCCGCATTGCGGTTGGTCGCTGGTAGATGCGGAATTAGACGGCTTAGCGCGAATTTGTGGATGTTTTTCCAGATAAGTATTTTTTAGTTCTGCCACATCAAAGCCATGAAGCGCGTCCACAGCAAAACATTCATAACGAAGCAATTCTTTGGGTGTCATTCCAATACCGCGACTGCCTCTCAAAACACTCAAAGGAGCAAAATATGCAGAATAGAATTTTGAAAAGAGCGGAATTGCCAGAAATGCTGGAACGGCTGAAAATTCGGCTTGAGCATTGGCCGCATGTTTGTAGCAATGCTTGCCAAGCTTGTAACGGGAATTCAATTTACAAGTGCGTGCCTCAAAGCGATTCCGACTCTTGACACTAATCACATATTTCTGTGAGTTGCGTTCTGCGTAAAGGTCGCCAAAGGGAAAATTTTTTCTTATTCGATTTAGATTCTGAATTTTTGTGAAGCCAGCATTTTGTAAAATTTGCTCGGCCAAAGCCTCGCCAATTTCGCCGAGCTTTTTCGCGCGCCGAGCGGTTGCTTGGTTAAGGATTGCAATTCTTAGCATGGCGGTGGAGGAGCCTTCGGGAGATCAACAGGAAGATGGGGTGTGCCTTTTTTGAGGGGTGGTGATGAAGAATGCGGAGTCAGTATATCCGGTGCAGCTACGCAACAGCACTGAGGAGACGCGAGGATGGGTGAAGAGCCGGTTTCTCAGTTAAAAGGATTCACCGTCTTATCCAATGCTAACGAACCAAGAAGTTCTGCCACCCACGCCGGCACCTGTTCCGTGGCCGGTCCTGTCAGACGACGGTCAAAATGCGCGGAGATTTCGGTCTCCTTGCTGTTGATCTCGATGGTAGCCGCGCCAGCGCGTTTCGCATCACGAACAAATCCCGCAGCAGGATAGACCTCGCCTGATGTTCCAATGGCGACGAACAATTCGGCTCGCTCCAAGGCGTGCGCGATCTTGCCCATCTCGAAGGGCACCTCACCAAACCAGACAATATGCGGTCGTAAAAAACCTTGCTGCTCACAGAACGGGCAGGATGTGTCTGTCTTCAAATCCCCGCCGCAGGACTCGATCTGCCCGCAGATCAAGCACCGCACTTTGGCCAGTTCCCCGTGCATGTGAATCACTGAGATGCTTTCCGCCCGTTCGTGCAGATCGTCCACGTTTTGCGTGATGAGCACCACTTCGCCGTCATAGTCCTGTTGCAGCCGAGCTAGGGCGTGATGCGCCGCGTTTGGCCGAACTTTCCTGAGAGCGGCGCGGCGCATGTTGTAGAAGTTGTGCACGAGCCGTGGATTGGCGGCGAAGGCGTCTGGTGTGGCCACCTCCTCGATCCGGTGTCCTTCCCAGAGACCATTGGCATCACGGAAGGTCGGGAGGCCCGACTCTGCAGATACCCCTGCTCCCGTAAGAATGACTATTGTTTGAGGTGAACTCATTGCTTGAGTTAATCACGCGCCGATATTGCTGCCAGGCAAATATTACGCGCGGCACGAAATTTCTGATGCCCGTGGTCCGTCTGGTGTGTGATGTGCTTTCGCACCATAACAAGGCATAGAGAGGCAAGGGTTAATTCTAAAATCACGGTGTTGGGAAGTAGTGTGGATGCCCCCCACAATCTGGATGAGGATGGCTCGCTCCGGAGGTGATTGTTGGGTTCCGCCAATGGCAGCTTGCAAATTGCGGGTCGCTTGTTCGCCAGCAAGAGCCATCGTATTGCGCGACGATTTGACCCGCCTGATCGACAATGGCACGTGGCGTATCCTGAAAACTCAGCCACTCAAACGATCCAAAACGCTGCCAGCCTTCGCAGCACAGCCAGAGATATAGAGATGGATTAGCTGGAGGTGTTGGTAGTTGCATGATGCTGATCGGATTCGACATGGCTCAGTGGGGGTTGTGCAATAGGGAATTGTCGCGACTATGCAAAGTAGCAAAGCCACGGGACCTTGTGGCCTGCCCCCTGAGAATGGGACAGTTGTAAATTGTAGCTCTCGCTCCGACAACAGGAAAACAGAACGATATGAAAAAAAGCAGACATAGCGAAGAAAAGGTCATCAGCATCCTGCGCGAAGCGCAGGGCGGGATGAAGGTCAAGGAGGTGTGCGCCCGTCACAACATTTGCCAGCCCCGCCGCAACACGCTTAGATTTTAAATAAATGAAAGAAATCACCCCTCGGGGAGTTTGACGCTTTGAGTGCTACAAACCGTTCCATTTTGATCGCACCGCGGTGCTCCCGCCTCCCGGCACGCCTCCATGATCCGCTGCACACCGCCCCCAAGCTTCGATTTCTCCGACGCGGAAAAAAGCGTTAGCCACTCCCACTACGATTCCTTTGTCGTTCCGCCCGATATGCAACGCACCGCCGTCCGCATTGGCGAAGCCACAAATCCAGCAGAGGAATTCATCCCGCCACGATTCCTTCCACTCAATGTTGTGGTTTTCTTTCATGTGAGGCGTGTCTTCACAGTTTGTAATGCCTGCAATATGTCGTGCTTGAGATTTGCGTTGGAAATTTTGTGGCTATGGCTGAATCGTGCTCATAGTCGGTGAAGATGGAATTGATCTTCGCCCAACGTCTGGTGGCACAAATCGACGAGGTGTTCGTGGTGAGTGAACAGAAAAATCTGGGTTCGTTTGGCCAACTCACCCAATTGCGGGAGGATCGCTTTGGCACGGTCGTTGTCGAAAGTGATCAACAGATCATCGAGAATCAGGGGCATGGGCTCATGCTCTTCCAGATGACGATCAAGCGCCGCAAGGCGAAGTGCGAGATAAAGCTGATCCCGGGTCCCGTCGCTCATCCCTTCGACAGGAACGCTCGAACCGCCCACCCTCCGGCCAGCCATAACCGGGACGTCCTTGTCGGTGAACTCCGCAGCGAGACCGTCAAAGGCGCCTCGCGTTATCGACTTGAACACTAGGCCGGACTTTTCGAGGAGAGGGCCCTGATTCTCTTCTCTGAACTTTTCGATCTGGGTCCGGAGGAAGTGGGCGGCCAGTCGCAGACGCACGAACCGGGAAGCGGCCTGTTTCAGGGTCGCCGTCTGGGATTCAGCCTGCTGTCGAAAATCCGCCGCTGCGTCTCCAGCCTTCTCCATCTGTTCCCTTTGCCTGATTAGATCGAGCAATGCGGCTTGAATGGTCTGGAGCGCCGACTTCTTTTCAGCCGTCTCGGCATTCAATACAGCCTTTCGCGGCGGCAGCTCATCGGCGTTTTCCTTTTGGACACTGGCGATGAAATCATCCACCCCTTGGCCGCGTGCGAGGCCGCCCAAGGTTTCTCTGAGGTTGTCGATGCGCCCCTGCAACGCCGTGCGCTTCTCGATGTTGGCGATCAGCGGTTCCAGTTCCTCTGCGGTGTTCAGCTTGGCCAAGCTCAGGAGTTCTTCGAGATCATGCGTGCACAGCGCTTTTGACTGTTCCGCTGTTTGAAGTTCAATCCGCCCGTTCTGGATTTGAGACACCAGTTGGTCATGTTTTGCCTGTGCCTCCCGGGCCTCGCGCAGCGCCTTCCAGAGTCCGGCCTCCTGCGCTTCCGTGCCATCGGCCTTAACGGACAGGGCTTCAGCTGTTTCGCTCACCCTCCGTTCATATTCCAAGAGTGCTTCCTTCACCTCGTTTGCTTCGCCGGACAGTTGCTTCCAATTATCATATCTCGCGAGCAGCTCCTTCCTCTCTTGAAGCAATGACAATCCCGAATTGGGAGAAATGCTTTCAGGCAGACCAGCGGCACGACGTTGGCTCCCCCAGTTCGTCGCGGCCGTCTCCGCTTCCTGCACGAGCCGTGCCGCCGTTCGATCAACGCCCTCCAATTCATTCCTCCGCTTCTCAATCAGTTCCGCGAGTGCCTTGCGTCTGCCCGTGGCCTCCTCCCCTTGCTGGACCCGGCCCCTTGCCGAATCGAACAGCACTGAAAAGGATTTCTCGCTGGACTCCGCCAAAGCCGCGGCGAGCGCCTCCTTGGCCCGTTTGATTTGTTCGTTTTTGGTCTCGATAATGGCCTCAGCTTCCCGCAACTTGCTGATGTCATCCCTGAGTTGAGCCCAGTTTTCGCGCCATTCCTCCATCTCCACTGGAGAACGGGGACTAATTCCGCTCGGCACCCATTCCGCTTCCCAGGAATCCTGGCATTTTTTGATCGAGTCCTCGATCTCTACAATGGCTTTCTTTTCTGCGGCAATCTTCTCATTGCCGACCTGAATCTGATGACGTTTTTCTTCGGCCTGGGCAACAGCGTCCGCGTCGAGGCGCAACTGATCGGCTATTCCGTCCGCTTTGCTGACAGCTCGGGGATATGCCTCCTGCAGGGGCAAGGCGGGATCGAGTTGATCCTGTGCGCCATCACCTTTCCATTCCGCAAGCACCAATTTCCAGCCATAATCTCGCCGGTCCCTTGCTTCCTTCAGTGATCCATCAGTCGGCAATTCACCCCGCTGCTCTAAACGATTTAACTCGCGCTGCAGTTTCGTGATAGCTGTCTCCTCATCACCAATCCGTTTGGCAGCGGCCGCGCCGTCACGCTTGAAACTCTCAAGACGCTCGCGAAACTTGCGAATGGCGGCTTGCGACGGAACAGGAAGCCGGGCCGCGGCGTCCAAATCTTCCGGCGCACCCGGGACTAGAGCTTGCGCGTCTTTCACCCTGCGGGTCAGACCTTTGACTGTTGTGTGACCCGCCGCCAGGGTCTTGTCGGCGTCCGTGGCGCCCGCCGCAATCGCGAGTGCTTCCCTGAGAGGTGCGAGGTCAGTATCCGTCAGGGAATTCAATTCTTCAACTTGGTCTTCGATCGCCTGCTTCAACTCGTCCACCTTGCGCCGGCATTCATCGCGTTTGCTCGTGGCTTCGTTCAGGCCTTCCGCAGCCTCTTCACAACTCATCCGAGTGGCGCTGCTCAGGCGCAATGTCTCCAACGACTCCAATCCCCCTCCGACTTCAAGACTCGCCATGCCAGTGCGCAAGGCCGGCTCAATGCCCGCCAGTTTGGTCTTCAGAGTCGTCAGGTCATCCTTTCTCTTCCGATACGCACCCAGCTCCTGATGGAGGACATCCAGTGCATCAGCTTCCGCCATAATCGTCGGAGACGTCTCACAATTCGCCAAATGCGTCTCCAGTTGCGCAACATGCGCGGCTAGGCTTTGGACTTTCCCGCTGGTCTCACTGAGTGCACTGCGGGCGGATTTCGCCCGGGCAACAAAGTCGCTCGCAACACCCGGCAATTCCGGCAACTCCCCGAGCAGTCTCATCTCCTCCTTCAAGCGCCCGACGCTTGGGAGGGCATCCTCGCACCGCTGGATCCAAGCGATCTCCCGCTCCCGGCCGACGATCTCTTCCTCCAAAACTTTTTTCGCTGCCTCCCGCGACTCCAGTTCTTTTATCAATTGGTCCCATGAGTCGGCGCTGACCATGGAGTCCCGGCTCTGCTTCATGAGGTCCTTGTAGCGGGTGGCCGCCGGCCGGATTGACACATTGGCCGTCGCCTTTCCTTTGAAAAGTTGTTCAGATTCCGCGACCAGAGCATTCAGAACGTGCTGGACGGGCGTCCCTCCCAGACTGGCGGAGAAGAGTGCGCTGCCGATTTCCCCCTCTCCCAGGAGAAGTTGCTGCGCCCCATCGCGTAGTTCGCTGCTGCCAAGGCCGAACATCGCTGAAAAATAAACCTGATCCACGCTGCTCAGGAACGGAAGCAGCGCCGCGTCCGGCAATGGGTTGCCGCTTTCGTCAAGGAGCGTCTTCTTGTTTCCCTTTCGGCGTTGGAACGTCAGCCGCTCACCCGCCCTGTTCTCGATCTGGCCCAACAACCGCAGGTTTTTGTGCTCATGCAGAAAGTTGTCGGTGGATTGGCTGGGGATGCCAAACAACAGATCGCGGATAGCCCGCAGCAGGGAGCTCTTGCCGGCTTCGTTTTCACCGTAAATCACATGCAAATCATGCCCCGTTGATGGAAACGAAAGCTCCAGATTCGTGAAAGGGCCAAACGCCGGGATGCTCAATCGCTGAAATCTCATTCGCCTTTCCCCCCTTTGGTCTGAAGTGCCTCAAGAATGATGGATCGCACATCCCCCATCAGCGCGGGCCGCTGCGCTGTCTCCCATTCGCCTGCCACCTCCGCCCGCACTTCCGGAGGAAGAACATCAAGCATTTCGACGATGTCATCCGGCCATGTCCCAAGTCCGGTATTGGCCGTCTCCAGCGTCTCCAGAACGGTTTTGGTGAGGCCATCCCGTTCCGCCAGTTGGGCGAGGTCATAGACTGGCGATGTCCCAACCTTGACCCGTTCAATCCAGACCGCATCTTCGCCGAAATCCTGCGCGATCGCCTGAATCTGGGCCCGCCAATGTTCGGCTTCCCGGTGCAGGCTGCCGTGAAGCGCGGTTGCGCCGGTCAGATTGATTCTTGCGGCGACCAGGCGGCCATCGGCTGTTCCGACGGCATCGGCGAGAGCCGCACGGATCCGCACGAGCGCCGCCGCTTCGTCTGCCACGCCTTCAAGCCCAACCTCCACCGCCAGCCAGCGCAAGACGTCCAAGTTACACCACTTCGCACTCTCAACCTCGAGTAAATCGTTCACGGTCACGAGGCGGCAGCCGCGCGGCCCTGTTTCGCGGGCATGCCGACCCTGGCAATTGCCGGCGAACACGATCCATGGATCTTCGCTGATGACTGCAGGCTGATGGATGTGTCCGAGTGCCCAGTAGCCATAGCGTCTGTTGCGAAGATCCTGCTCGGAGCACGGAGCGTAGGTATCGTGGTCCGGGCTCCCCGTCAGGCTGGTATGGAGCAGGCCCAGATTGAATTTTCCCGGCTCTGCCGCCGGGTATTCCACGGCAAGATTCTCCGGGACGGCGCGGTGCGGGAATCCCCGCCCATGAATCATCACTGGCAGACCGGGCACCGCCATGGACTCGACAGTTCTCGTGGAAAAAACATGAACGTTTTCCGGAAGAGTGAGCTTCTTGGAAATCACCGAAGCAGCATCATGATTCCCGGAAATCAGATAAACTGGAATGCTCTTGGCCTGGAGCCGGACCATCTGCCCCCGGAAGAACAAGCCGGTGCTGTAGTCCTTCCAGTCTCCATCGTAGAGGTCGCCGGCAATTACCACAAAATCCACTGTCTCCTCGATCGCAAGTTTTACCAAGTTTTCAAAGGCGCGGCGCGTTGCACCCCGAAGCTGAGCGACGGGTGCGCCGTCGTGGGCTTCCAACCCCTGGAGTGGACTGTCCAGGTGTAGGTCGGCGGCGTGGATGAATCGGAACATCGTGTTTATTGGGGTTTAATCGGAAGACTTGACGAGGCATCATCGTGTCCGTCGGGCTTGTGATTAAAAAATGGCAGAATTCCGTTACAAAATCGTTGATAGGCAATATCGACAAGCAGGCGCACGGCTGCTTCATCAGCCAGAACATTCGGAATGAAAGACGAATAACTGATTGTTTCTCCTTTTTTGGCATTCCACGTTCCGAAAAAGTCATTATTCCCAACAGAGACCTCGAGAGAGTTCAAGGCGATAGGGTTAGTTCGCAATTTTAAATCGACCCAGCAGGCTGGAAAGGAACTTTTCAGCCTCAGCCCTTCCCCAGATGCGAGATTCTTTTGGTTGAGGCTTACACTAAATTTTGCGTGCTCATTTTTAGATTGATCTTCTCGACGAATCCACGATTCGATCGTGTCTGATGACCAGATAGAATTGCTTCGGCTCCCTTGAGTCATGATTTGCTCAAGCAATTGTTGCAGCCGAGGCGTTGCATCTTCCAATAAGCGCTCAATGGGCGAAGAAATATTGGGCTCCCCAGAATTCCATCCGATGGGAATTTCCCTGATGAGGGCAGCCTCAATGATTTGAAGCCCGGCCACCAACTCGAAAATGGGCGTGAAATTGGCTTGGTTCGTGGCATCAACCCAAGCATGTGAGTGAAGTCGAAGTTGGCCACAGGTCTTGATCAAACCAGATAGTGATGCGACCTTGGTCAGTTGTGCCAGAACGTCCTGCATACCGGATTCGAGTTCTACGAGCTTGCAAACATTTGTCTCGACAACCACGCGGTCAAATCTAGTTCCAGCCGAAGAAATTCTTGAACGGTCAACCATAATGTATTGCGCCTCATTTAAGGGAAACCAGATGAAGCCGCCGATACATGGACGTGAACCTTCATATCCAACGCCGAGCAGGTTTCTCTGAATCTCGCTGACCAACTCAGTCCCAGGGCTGGGTTGATGCGTGATTTGAGTTGTTAGGGGCTTGCCAAAAGCGGGTAATTTCAAGTCTGATTTCATTGGTAATTTTTTCAGTGTTTGAAATTGAGACAATGCTCATTGGTATTAGCGATTCTAAACACTTGCTGGTATTTGAATTTAATCTTTTCATCAAATACAATACAAGGTGGTGTTTTTTTTCTACTAAATCACAGTAAAATATTACCCTATTCAGGTGATTTCTATTTCCACTCCAGGCTGTCGATGACCACGGTATAGCGGCTGAGGTTCGGGTTGCGTTTCTTGAGTTCGGCAATGACACCGCTCTCGCTGCGAGAGAGGGTGTGGATGGCACCGTTGGACATTCCCAGAACTTGATTGGTTCTGGGATCGATCCAGCGGTAGAAGACTCGGGCGAGGTGGGTTGGCATGGTGTGTTTGGGTGTTTGATTTTATTGAGAAGCCGCAGTGAAAATGCCTCCGGGAGCGGCCTGATCCGGTGGCAGACGAAATGTTCATGCGGCAAGAGCCTCCTGTGCAAAGAGCGTGCTGATGACATTGGGCAGCTCGGCTGGGGTGAGTCTGGTGATGGCATTGGGCACGATGGTTTTAAGCTCTGCGGTTTCTGGCCCGAGTCCGAGGGCAAAAAGGTTTTTGATAGCAGGGCGGAGGAGTGCAATGGCATCCAGAGTTTTCCGTCTGTCATCAGGCTTGCCATCGCTCAAGAGCCAGACATAGCGGTCGCGATACGGGGCTTCGTCGCAGAGGAGTCGGGCCTGTTTCAGCACGGGGGCCATGTTGGTGCTACTGCCTTTGGGGTGGCGCACGGACTCAATGGCTTTGATGGCCTGGGGGTCTGTCGGGACGTTCCAATCCTGAAGCATGCGGGAACTGTTGTCGAAGGCGAGCACGGCCAAGGGGATGCCAGTGCGCAGGCACACTTCGCGCAAGATAACCAAAGCCTCAAATGTGGCGACGGCGTTGGCTCCTTTCATGGAACCGGAAGTGTCCACCAGAATGGCGAATGCGGGGTCGGGCTTGGAGGGCAGAATGCGCTGCTGCCAGAGGCGGTTATAAATGCGCGGGTCGGCCTCGAACTGCATGGCAAGGCGAAGATCGAGACGTTGTCCGCGAGATTGGAAGCGGCGGTAGCGGAGCCGGGTCTCTGCGGTCAAGTGGCGCAGGATCGCTTCTGCGAGGGGTTCGATGATCGGGGAGAGTTGGTTGCGTGCATTCGCATAGTCTCCAGTGCCGCCCAGTCTCGATGTGGTGGTGTCGAGTTGTTGGCGCAACTTTCCCAGCCCAGCCATGCTGCTGGAAGCGGGATCGCCAAGAGTCGCAGAAGGATCCGCTATGGCTGATCCGGCGCCTGTGGGGTTCACTTCCTGAGTAGGGCAAAAAGGCGGCGGCTCCATACCAGTTTCCTCGATGAGGCGGCGCAGCTCGGGCAGGATATGCTGCCAGACGATAGTCCACATGCCGTGCTGAGACAGGCGGATGGCCATTTCCATGGGACTAGGTTGATCACGATAACAACGGGATACCGGGTGGCTGTCATAAGCTGCACGGGTTTCATATTCGGGCGGCGCATCCACGGGTGGTAGGCATTGAATGGCCGTGAGGCAGTGGGGCCAAACCCTTTCGATGGCCTCCGCAGCCAGCGGGGAGATATGCGATGGCAGGGAGCCGGTCCACCAGCGGAAGATGATTCCTAAGAGAAATGCGAGGGGTGGATGATCCGCAAAAATCTTTTTCCAATGCGGGCTTTGGTCATTGATGGTGATGTCGTTGTAGAGTCGGATCCAAGGCGCACTTCCTGGCAGTCTGGCGGGGAGCCAGGTTTCGATGCGGCAGTCTTCGATGACATTGAGCAAATGCAGCACGGCGTTTTCCCGATGCAGCTCGTGAGGAACAATGGCGTGCAGCCGCGTGACGGCGGCGTGGGCTGCTTCATGCAGGATCAATCCCCGGCAGAAATCTGGCGAGCGGTGTTCAAGATCGAAGCCATTGACGGTAATGACGCTGCTATCCCAGTTGAAGCTCCAATTCGCATCTAAGGCACCCACTTTCAGCGTGAGTCCGCCGCGCATGGAGGCGAGGCAGGCGAGGGAGCAGAGTTCTTCGAGAAACGGAGTTTGGTCCTTCATGCGGGTTTTATGAAAGGTTGCAGACCTTGAGCAGGTTTTGGACGGCGCGGCGATCAGCGGTCGCTGAGAGGCGTGAAATGTAAAAGACGCGGAGCGATTCACGCAGGACATCCAGTGCAGGGGCGTCAGGGTTTTGTTTGAGGCACGCAGAAGTGTGGCGCAGCGCATTGAGCAGGATTCTGCGTGTGAATGTATAACGTTCCCGGCGGTTACGCCCCAAACCGGGAGAGCCATCGGTTCCGTTTGCGGCCTTGGACACGGAGGTGTGAAAGAGAGCGAGGCGTTTCAGAACGCTATTCGCATCTGGCAGGCTTTGCAGCTCGGGCATCTGCGGGACGACGGCATCCGCTTGATAGGCTTCGTCACGGCAGCGCACCACTGGCTGCTGACCAAAAGCCAAGAGACGCAGCATGGCGTGGTAATCTCCTTCGGCCGGTCCTTCGGCATGATGCCAGACCGACCAGCGGTCTCGGAATGCTGGGCTAAGTATGCTGCGACCGGAATACTCGGCGGGATTGAGCGTGGCAAAGATGCGGAACCCTTCTGCCACAGTCACATCTCCGCCGGGACCGAATACCGTTCCGTCTCCTTCTGTGACCACGAGGGTCGGAGGCGGTTCGAGCACGCTGTTAAGACGCTCAAGAATCTGAGGCTCGGCGAGGTTCATTTCGTCAAGGAGGAGCCACCAGCCATGTCGCAACGCGAGAGGCAGACTGCCCTCCTGAAAACTCCAGCCGCCTTGTCCCTCTCCGCCTGGAACATAGCGGCCCACAAGTTCGCCGGCATCCGTTTGGCCATTAAGATTCAGGCGCATCACAGAATGGCCAAGAAGATGAGCCAACCACAGCACCGCCGTGGTTTTGGAGGCGGAAGTCTCGCCCTCAAGCGCCACGGGCATGTTGTGGGCCACACCGAGACAGACAGCGCGGAGGGTGTCCGCAAATGGCTGGTCGTAACACATCAGATCGAAGCGTGAAGCTTGAGGCACCAAACGTGGATCGGCCTGAATGGAGTCGGAGACTTCAAGATGTAAATCCAACACGCGGTATCCTTTCGCAGTGCGTTCCACCAGCGGGAGCGGCGGAACGGAAGCAAGCGGCACTTCAAGGGTGTCTGCCGGGCTTGCAGCGTTATTAACAGAGCGACGGAGATTTTTCTGAAAAGTGTCCCATGGTAGAAGTTCAATTCCGCGTTCTTGAGCCGTGCGAGCAACGGAACTGTTGGCGTGGGGACCTGCGACCACCGACTGCGCCGCCGAGAAAGTTCGCACAATGCGGTGTCCGTTGGCCTGCAAAAGCCTCTGTGCACCTGGCAGATCCGAGTTATCAAATCCCACAAGGCAGAGGGCGCGAGACTTGGCCATGATGGTCTGCGTGGAGCTATCAATTAGGAGTTGGGTTTCGGAATCACTCATAGGTTGAAATTAGTGTCTGGTGGCGTTGGCGTGAGTGGTTAGTAACTAAGTTCAAGGCAAAACGGGAGCGAGAGAGTCTTCCTCCTCAATGACTGTAAGTATCCGCTCCCTGAGATCTGGAATTTCTTTCACAAGATGGTTGCGGATGTCTTCCTTGAGTCGGAGGTGCTCGACGCCCTCAAAAGCGCCAAGCAGATCAAGGGCGTCCGAGGGCAAATGGGCCTTGAGCCATTCCCAGCCGATGTCTGCTGCCAGCGCACAATCATCCCACTTGATCCAGTTCAAACTCTCGCCGGCGGAATCACGGGCTTTTAGTGTGCTGTCATCGGCATCAACCTCGCAGACTACATAGGTCTGTCCGGGTGAATAACTATGGTGCTGGTAATTTCCCATGGCTCTGATGCGGGCACCGACGCGAAAGGGCGAGGATTGCGGGCTGGCGGAGGCACGGCGAGAGCGGGATGGTAAAGATCTCATGGTAGTATTTTGGTTTATACGTTAGTATAATATTTCAAGGAAAGTGAAACCCTTTTTTGTGGAGGGATAAGATTTTGGGTCGGGCTAAAATCCGATGAGACGCAGCTATGAGGCCGTTCGTCGCTCTCGAACCAAGTGTCGCAGGTCTAATGTATCAGGCCTGGTATAACTTGCCGATTTGGTTTGTAAGTGCTCATCAAGCTCGTTTTTTTGTTTGTAACGGCTTATGACACACATCATGTGAATCTTATAACCTATAATTTTAACTTTGCAAGTCTCGGCAGGCATATTTCTTAAACAACCTGCTTACCCAAAGATGGATAGGTGGCACAAGTCGCTCAATTTGAATGGGGTGGTTCACATTTGAAGTTATAAATGCGACAAGCCTCCAGCGTCAGCCGGTGAAGTGCTACCAGTGCCTCTTGACTAAGCCTTGGGGAAACATAACCACCCGCCAAAGCGAAGACTATAGGGATGCCACGATTCCGGCACCAGTCGAAAACCAAGTTATCGCGCTCTCTAATAATCTCAGTAGTAATGCCTTTCAAACCGCCGAGGCTGCAATTCTCGTGCGGATCCATCCCTGCATTATAGAGACAGAGGTCAAAGCGCGGGGCGTCGCGTTCAAGTAATTCAAGCTCCCGCTGGATGGTCGGGAGATACTCGGCTGCTGTGCGCACGACTTGCAGGCGGCATCGCTCGGTGGGCTGGTAACTGTCGAACTCGCTAACAGACACGTCCAACTGCCAGAAGCGTGAGTCATCTGAGATGAGTGAATGGGTGCCGCCGCCACAGTGGGCATCAAGATCAAGAATGAGAACGTTGCTGGCTCCAGCGTCAACGGCAGCATGGGCTGCAAGTGCGAGGCCATTAAAGGTGCAGAAACCCTCACCGTAATCACGCCCGGCATGGTGCAGACCGCTTGAGAGCGAGCCGGCAACACCGTGCTGCATGGCGTGTCTCGCTGCGGCGACCATGCCGCCGTTGCTGGCACAGACGGCTTTCCATAGGCCAGAATCCCATGTGAACCCTTGAGATTCAGCGAGGCAGCGAGGCTTGCCAGTCTGCACGGCGCGGACGTAATCAGAGCTGTGGACAATCACGAGTTCGGCGGCGGTCAATGGCTGCGGCTTGCACATACGCAAGCCTGCAATGGGTTGCGTAGTGAGCGATAATGCGATCCAACCGGCTTTTCGTGTGGTGTCGAACTCATCCCCGGATTGGATATAGGCGGCACTGTAAAATACAGGCACATCTGGTTGCTTTGTGTGTTGATTCTCAGTGGCTTGGAGTTGCCGCTTCACTTTGAGATTTACTACTGAATCTTGTGCCAACGCCTCATTAGCAACTTTTTTATTGCTCATGGTTTTTATTGAGTGTCGCATAATAGTGTGCCAGCGCAGGGATGGTGTCGAGGGCAGCCTGCCCCCGCCTCATGGGGGCTGGCAGCCCCCAACACTTTCGTCACCCCATAGTGCGAGGTGCAATAGGATAGCATAAATTCATGCAAAAAAATAGTGAGGGGAAAATTTGAATTTATCTGTCAAGCTCAGGTAGCTTTCAGATTTGCCTATAATATGTTGTGAAAATTCCATGTCCACCCTTACCAGGCTCTACCCCAAATCCATTCGCCCGCATCCAGATCATGCCGCATTCACGGGGAAAAAGGAGTATCGCTATTTCACCGAAGAGTTTAGGCGATACGTCACTTGGATATTGCAACAAATAGATGCTAAAGGGGAAAACAAATACACTCCACACAATCATAGGGAGGGCGAAAAACAGCCTTACGAAGCTAAAATACTTGGTAGCTGGGTGCCTTTTTCTGAATCTCTCCTCCATGCCGAAGAGTGGCTGTATTGGATTGATGTGCGCAATGGCTGGCATGTTTTTGGAATTAATGATCTGGTTTTGGTTGCAGACTCTGGGCGTGGCTATGGTCTTAATGATCTTGAACAGTTGAGTGAGCCTCCCAGCTTGGAAATATTGGCGGATTTTCCCGACATCACACATCTGAGCATGTCTGGGGGGGGCATTACCGATTTCAGTCCCTTGGCTGGACTCAAGAAATTAACTTGGCTGAATCTGAGCATGTCTGGGGCAAAGTCCATCGCCGATCTCAGCCCCTTGGCCGCACTCAAGGATTTAACCTGGCTAAAATTGAGAGGCTTTGAGAAGAATATGGATTTGTCGCCACTGGCAGGGTTGCATAATCTCACTTCTTTGGAGGTTCAGTATTTCCGAGATATTGCGCCTCTGGCGGGTTTGCGAAATCTCACGCACTTGCAATTGGGGTGGGAGTTCTGTGGCGAGCATTTGCCTGATATTAGCCCCTTATCCGGTTTGACAGCTCTGCGTTGGCTTAGTCTGCGTGATTACAGGCTGCTGACAGATTTGAAGCCTCTTGCAGGATTAAATAGGCTATTTTATCTCCGAGTTGGAGCTGGCCAGCTCACGGACTTGTCACCACTGAGCGAGTTGACTGAGTTATGGGACTTGGATTTATCGGGTTGCTATTTTTTGAATGACCTTGGGCCATTGGCCGGTCTCACTGGGCTAAAGCAATTAAATCTTCAGGGTTGCCAACATATTGAGGACTTGTCACCCCTAGCTGGGATGACGGAACTTTCGAGCTTGAATCTTTACAGTTGCAACAAGGTAAGTGACCTGCGCCCCCTTGCCGGTTTGCAGAAACTTATCCACTTGTCGCTGCACGATTGCTGGAGAATTCCACCCGAACAGCGCGAGGCTGTGCAAAATTGTGATTATGATCGCCTGCGTTCACTTTTGAGCACTCCAGCAATCGTCCCGCATTCTTTGCAGAAAAACCAGATACAGATCATCAAGCCCTACCGTTACCTGGATCACTGGGTATTCGACGACCCGGCGGTAGGCTTGGACAAGGAGCCTTTTGTCATGGGCATGGGCGAAATCATCTCGGCTATTCTTGAGGAGAAAGGCATCCGACATCCCGACAGTGGATTCTTTGCTTATTTCTCCTCAGCACCGATGCCGGGGGCTGAGCAACTGCTTTGGTTGCGTGAAGAAGCCGCTGGCAACTGGTATCGCTGGCGGGAAATGGAGGGCTGGCTCTGCCCGGCGCTATTCCGCTACTTCGACGTTGCGCCGCCGGTCATCCACATCCGGGTGGCGGAGGCTGCTTGAGGGGAACGGAGTGATACATTTTGCCAAAGACTTGCCCTAGTGAATCCATTGTATGCCAAAAACCTTTTGAAATCACCACCAGTTTAAAAAGCTGCATCTTAACACCCAACGATGATCCGAGAAGAAATCCCCCATGTGTTGCTCGCCTCTGCGCGACCGGGGTATGGTTGTGGCTTGAAAAGACCAGTCGCATTGGAGGTGGTGGAGGCTTGGATGTTGGTAGCACAGCAGGCCGGTGCGCAATCCATCCTTTGCCTGCTCAACGAAGACCACCTGCGCCTTTATGATTCGGTGCCAGATGGATTGTTGGAAGGGTATCGGGTAGCGGGATTTGTCGTGGCCCATATTCCGGTCGTGGATCATGTCCATCCTCCGCTGAGCACGGAAGAGCTTCGCCTCGTGGAAGAGCACTTTGCGCAACTGCCCAAGCCGGTTCTTATCCATTGCAGTGCCGGTGTCGGGCGCACGGGAGCGGCGGTGAAACACTTGAAATCGGTTCTCGGGCAATGAGTGGATCGCTTGGCATTCGTCCCGGCCCTAAAAGTGCGGCGCTCATGCAATGGCTTCGTAAATTCTGGAGCAAGGCTCGCGCGAGAATGGTGGTCACGGTTCCGGTTTCGGCATCACCGCCAGTTTGCTCCGAAGAACCCGTGGCGTTCATCAGTGACATCCACGCCAACCTTCAGGCACTTGAGGCTGTCATTGCTGACATTCAAGCGCAGGGCGTGCGGGATATTGTCTGCCTAGGGGACATCGTGGGCTATGGTGGAAATCCCACCGAATGCGTCAATCTCATTCGCGCAGCAGGCATCTCTTGCGTGCGCGGCAACCACGACGCCTTCGCCGGAGGCACAACGCCCCTGCCGACGGACTCAGGGGACCTTGAGGCGGCCTGCGAATGGATGCGCCGGCAGCTTGGGGAAGATAACTGCCGATGGCTGGGAAATCTCCCGTTTACATTTTCCGGGGATGACTTCGAAGCGGTGCACGCTTCGCTCCATCAGCCAGAGAGGTGGAATTATTTGGACATTGCACCTGCGGCGGCACTCCATTTCAAACATCAGGTGAAGCCAGTTTCGTTTGTCGGGCACACGCACCAGCCGAAGATGTGGATCGAGGGAATGGAACTACCATCGGCAGAAGGTGGCATCGAATCGCTCCGCTGTGATCGACTACAAGTGGTAAACGTTGGCTCGGTCGGCCAGCCTCGGGACGAAGACGAGCGCGCCTGTTACACGATCTATCGGAGGAAAGAGCGGGAAATTTGTTGGAGGCGAGTGACCTATGATATAGATGGCGCACAGCGTGCAATCATTCATGCGGGTCTTCCACCAAGACATGCTACTCGGCTTGAATTGGGAAATTGAGTGGCGGCTGTGTGCTTTTGGGGGCGATCATCGCCAATCGCACAAGGAAAACTATTAAGCGAACTGTTTCTGTCCTTGGATGGACCATCCTCCTACAAACTCACGCGGCCAAATACTTTCTCGGCAGTGTAGAGCATACCCCTGCATCCCGCGGCATAAAGACGCATAAACCCCATTTCACCAAGCAGTGACGGCACGCCTTGCACATTGTAATCCTCAATGACATAATTTACCTTCCATGAAGACCACGATAGACATCCCCGAGAAGTTGTTGAAAGCCGCGATGAAATTCACCTTGGCCAAGACCAAGAGTGAAGCCGTAGTCAAAGTGCTGGAAGAATTCAACCGCAAGCAGCGCATGGCCGGGCTGGTTAAGCATTTTGGCACTTTCAAATCCATGATAACCAAGGATGAAATCGAAGCATTGGAAATAAAACTCTGAAACGCGACACCTCGTGCTCTCTCTCTCGACATGCTGGAACAGCCACCGCCATCAGGAAGGTGAACATATCGCGGACGAAGCACGGGAACTGGGTTTCCAATGGATCGAGCTGAGCCACGGCCTCAAGGTCTCGCACCTTCCAGGTTTGTTAAAAGCCGTGAGGCATAAAGTCATCCGCATCTCCAGTGTGCATAATTTTTGCCCATCGCCCGTAGAGGTGATGATGGATGCGCCCGATGCCTTTGAGTTCACTTCCCATCGAGACACGGATCGCATCCGTGCACTCGATCTTACGGAGCGCACGCTTGAGACAACGGCAAAGTTTGGCGCGGAACGACTCGTCGTTCATCTCGGTAGTGCGCCGATGAAAAACTACACGGACAGGCTGGAGGCACTTACGCAACAAGGCCGCATCTATTCGCGCGAATACACGAAGACAAAACTCGAGTTCGTGGCGCGAAGGGTAAAGATTTCCCAATTCTATCTGGACCGCGCCCGCGCCGCGATTGATGAACTGCTGCCGATCTGTGAAAAATATCGCATCGCGCTCTGTGTAGAAACGCGCAGCCATTTCGAGCAAGTCCCTAACGAAATGGAAATGCTCGAA
>JAYVQB010000391.1:0-5390 GCA_043757085.1 Verrucomicrobiota bacterium | reverse complement strand
CAATGACGGCGCGGTTGATGGATTGCTCGGTGATCTTTAGTTGCACGGAAGGTAATGGCTTGCCGTTGAGTGAGGCGCGAATCTTCGCGATATGCTGTTCATGCGTGACGGGTGCCGGAGCGAGAACCTGATGCTGCGCGGCGACGAGCTTGCCGATCTTGCCCGCGAGTTCTTCAATGGGTTTGGCCAATGCATCAAGGCTGGTGGCGGCGACTGATTCGGCGAATACTCGCGAGTTCTCGGTGCTGATGACTTTCGCGACGAGCGTAACGGTTTCTCCGCTGCGAATGACACGGCCAGTTACGAGGGCGCGAGCACCGGTGAGCTTGCCCACGGTTACGGCGGTGGCGGGATCGGTCAGGCCGGAAAGCTTGAGGCTTTGTTCGCTGAGGATTTTATCCAACTCGGCACGTTCCACGAGCCACAGGCTGGCATTGGTGGAGAGCTGGGCGCTGAGCAATGTGGCCACTTCGGCAGCCTTGCCCTGAAGCTTTTCTTCCGAAGCATCAAAAGGCAAAACGGCGAGCGTGACAGGTGGCGTCGCAGCCTCTTGGGCGCGAAGGCCAGTGGAGAGCACGAGAGCAATGAGGATGAGCAATGACTTATTCATGATGTTGGAGGTGTTGTTTGATTTGATTGATGAGCTGCTGATGGAGAAAGGGAGACTGCCGCCAATCTTCATGGCGAGGGGTGTTGAGCAGAGCCAGAGTGCTGTTCGCAGCGGTCTTCTCGTTGATTCCTGCTTCCAAGGTTGGGTCGTCGTGAATGAGCAGCAGTGTTGAATTGGTGCTCTGTTGCGGCAAATGAAGAAGGTCTTGGGCCTCGCCCACGGCCAAGGTGTGGGCCGCGATTCGCACGGGCATTTCCATGCCTTCATCGTCGAATGGTATCTTCCATTCCTTCAACAGTTCGCGAAGTCCCTTCAATGGGCCAAAGAGTGAAAGATGCAATTCCGGGCCGTTGCGCGCGGAATCGCTCATTAGAGCGAGTGCTTGTTTGATCTCGTTCTTCGGAGTTACGCGAATGCAAAATTGCCCGACAGCAGCAGGCGCGACTCCCTCGTTTGCTGCCAACCGCAACCGCACAAGCAGCGTGATCGGCTTATCGGAATCAGGAAGTGGAACACTGAATGCTCCTTCCAAAAGCGATGGATGAGAGGACGCTGCGGCAGGCTGAAAGGGCGCGGCCTTGGTCAAGGGAGCGCCAAGTTCACCGCCATCCAGAAAGACGTCTGCGACGACTTGCGGAGCCTGCCCCGCATTCACCAGAAACGTAGCCGGGACAATAAAAGTGTCTCCCCGGAAACAGTGAATGACTGGAGGTAGTCCATTGCCAATCGGACCGTTCAGCGCAACGAGCTTCGGACCCAGTTGTGCTGGCGGAATATCACCCGCTGGAGCGATGTCATTAATCCAATTAACAGACAGAAGAATGATGAGCCGACTGACACTGCGGAGCAGTCGGCTTGGCCGTCGTTCACAATTCATGATCCATATTTATACACATCACCGCCAATATTGAAATGCTTAATGCTTGAAGCCCAAATTTCGCGATTTATTACTTTTTACAGAGAACACTTGGCGGGATCAAGCTTGCCGCCCTCCTCATGCCCCGTATATTATGCTCCCGGTGCCATCTTCACCCTCATAGTGACCAAGCCATGTGTATTTTGCAGCGACTGTTTCTTTTGGTAACATGCCTCGCATGTGTCACCGCATCCTGTTTTGCCGCAGAGAAGAAGATGGTGCTGGCGATAGTCTCCGATCCAGCTTTGCGTGACGAGGAGGCGCTGCTTTCCGGAGCACTCAGCAATCAAGGCGACTTCACGCTGGTGGAGCGAACGCAGTTGGAAAAGATTTTAACCGAGCGCAAACTCCAAGCCACTGCGATGTCCAGCGCTGAATACGCGCAGACTTTGAAGTTGCTCAAAGCTGACGGCCTGCTGCTCATGCAGCCCACCAAGGCTAATGATAAGTCCAAAATTACACTGCGGCTGGTCTCCGTGAACGCCGGCGTCGTGTTAGCCGAGGAACCATTCGATCCCGAGTTGTTCAAGCTGCCGGGATTCGAGACCATCATCATCTCCCGATTCCGCACAGCCTGGCCGATGCTGGCGGAAGACTTCAAAAACAAGACTCCGGTTTCGATGATCGGCATCTTCGCCCCAGTGGACAGCATCGCTGACAAAGCGAAAGAACGCGAATGGACCACCCGGCTGGCATATCGGCTGGCGCAGGAAAAAGGGTTGGTGATGCTCGAACGAAAGAACTTGGAGACACTTGTGAAAGAGAAGTCGTTCGATGCAGCCGGATACATGGAATTTCTCACCGGGCGCTGTCTGATCGATGGGCAGTTCACGGAGGCTGGTTCCACCGTGAAAATCAAGCTGCGGGTGCAATTCCCTGGCGTCAACAAAACTACCGAAATCGAAGCCGAAGGAGAAACCAGCAACCCGTCGGCGCTTACCGAGGACATCATCAAAAAGATTATGCTCGTGTTGAAAAAACAGCCCGAGAGAATCCTGTGGAATGCCTCTGAGGAAGCAAAGAAATATCAGACCCAGGCAGCTTGGGCCCTGAACCACGGATTGTTTTCCGAGGCACAGTCCGCCGGAGAAGTAGCTTGGGCCCTCGGCACACATAATGATGAATTAGTCGAGTTGCTACTGGTCAGCTATTGTAAAGCAGCATTCCCATCATGGGGCTATTATCGAACTGAAACTGGAAGTCAAAATAATTACTTTGATTACGCTAAATTCATTACGGTGAATAAAGACCCCAACCGCCTTGAATTTGCTATAAGAGCAATGGAGATATTGTGGGAAAACTTGCAGAAAAAACCGTTCACCGTGCAGGAATACAATTTTTTTGAAGATTCCGTTGCCACGTATACTCATCACTACGATTTCCGAATTCAAGGAGCACGAGCGGTCCTCAATGCATCGCGTGTTCTACGAGAATTTTATGATGAAAAGCTGCTATCCAAGCACGAAGACAGACTGATTGTCTTGCGCCAGCTCTTGAGAGATAATGCCTCCATTATCATTGATAATGGAGAAAATGACGAACGGCTCATTTTGTTGCTGGAAGTCCAACTTGTCTATGCTCCTTATTGGTATGAATATCCAAAAGAAGTTCTAAATGTTTATTGCAACATACTTAAGAATAAAACGAACAAAGGGATTCAACATCTACACTGGCCCGAATATCATGACCAAGCAGGAAATGTTGGTTACTACGAAGATCGAACATTGCTAAACAGATGGGTGATATCTTGGAATCCGGCAGAGAAGCAAAAGGTAGAATTGATCTGGAAAGACTTTCTGGAAGGTTGCCTGAATTCAACAAATGCTGAAGACCGCGCCACTTATTGGATGTATATAATTAACTCCACTAAAGATATTTACGAGAAGCAACAAGGACCAGCCCAGGAATTTATTTGGAAGGAACGCCCACACTTCGCGAATGAGGGTGAGGATGCCCTGCCGTGGCGTTCTCTGTTGTCGCTTTTCTATTCTTGGGGCGGATGCAGTCGTGACAATGCCATACGGTATTTCGAATACCTGATGAATCAAGACATCTTAGTCCGAAGACAAGTCTTGTATTCGTTGCTGGAAAATATTGTCAATACTGAGCACGAACGCGATAACAGCCGGACATTATGGAACCGCTATCTGGCACGGTTGAGGGGAAAATATTCTGAAAATGAATTAAAGGCCTATCTTAAGTCAACAGATGTCAGGAGGGCGGCCGAAATTCTAGCAGACAACTATTTAACACTTAAGCAAAATGGCGGTCAAGCACTCATGAGCAGTAAAGCAGCTGCGCAGGAATATCCAAAACCTGCCTCGGATGCGCTGCCAGTGACACGATTTTGGTGCGCTAAAACAGCTACATGTAATACTAGCGATTTGCGATCTTTTCACCACTTAGATGGGAAAATCTACGCATTACAGAATTTCAATGGAAGTTCAATATTGGAAATTAATCTTTCGGATTTTAAAGCCCATTCTGAAGCAACACCTGTTAAAGAATATTATACTCACACTGGTCTTGCGGTGGGTCAGAAGCACTTTTGGGTGGCTTCCGACACAAAGGTTTACCAGAATGAGCGCGGGACCAGTAAGTGGACAACACTAAACTCCCGCCATCGAAATATTCCGTATCCTACATTGCACCCTATTGTTATCTAATGTTCGAGGATACCGCGAGTGGTCTCTACCGTTACGACCCGCGAGATGAAAAGATCGAGCTGCTCACCTCGACGCGATCTCGCCCCCCTTCATCGGGTCTGGATGAAGAAACAAACTATCACCCTAAGGAGATTCGGCAGAGTAAGGACGGAAGCCTTGTGTTTACCGTAGAGTTCGGCAATTACGGGCTCAGCATTATACGCAAGATGTTTCGTTCAGATCCCTCTGGTAGAAACTGGAAGCTTCTTTTCCAAACTCAAAGTAATCGGGACAATAAGGACATGACTGTCAGCAATGACCCAAAAGGATTGCTGGTCCATGCTGATAATGCGTTGGGAGACCGTCCCTATTTTTACTATTACCCGGATGTCATGACTGCCGGTAATTTAGAAGTGATCGATATGGATCGCACCTGCAAAATCCCTGGTGGCACTTATCAGTGGAAGCAACCCTCTAGCTCCAAGGATAGATTGATGCGCAATGCAGTGTGGCATAATGGCTCTTTGGTGCTCCTCACCGTGCGTCACACCGACCTATATGAACGTGGCATCTGCGTGGATCCGATTCTGCACGTCTATCCGGCGGGGCAGACAAGCTCCATAGATGTTCCGTTAGATCTGCAAATCAGTGACGCCGAAGGGAAGAAGATTTTATCGCCCTCTGGGTCTGAGTCTGAGACTGAGATTAACGCACAAATCACCCGCTTGGTTACGCTGCCATGGCTAAAATGCGTTGATACTCTTTTGAGCGTTGCAGGTGGATTGCTAATTTACCCTAATCATGGTGATTGTTTCTGGTTCTTGCCCGATGAATTACTCAACCAGCGAATTCGCGCTAAATAGAAATACTGGTGAATTGTAGGTTTTAATGTGCGCCGTTATGAGCGGTTCATTTCTCGATTTCAGCTTTCGACAAAAACCAGAAGCCCGGCTGACTCCAAACAATGGCATTGCCGACCTCGAAAATGATTCCTGCGCGACTCAACGGCACCACCGCACGCACGTCATCCACGGTCACGCGATCGGCTTTGCCGAGATAGAGACTGAGTTTTTCCAGTTCGTTGTCGAGCTGTCGCGTGTCCTCGCCCGCGAGCTGCACGAGCATGACCAGCGCTTCTTCATCAAAGGTGATTCCCATCTCCCGCGCACGACGCGCGACGAGCGTCATGACTTCATCCTCCCAACCCGTTTTGCTGGTG
>JAYVQB010000390.1:0-5416 GCA_043757085.1 Verrucomicrobiota bacterium | reverse complement strand
CAGCGCAGGCTTCGCGGAATAAACACCGACTCCATTCCCGCTGCCTTTGCCGCTTCGATGCCGCTGCGTCCGTCTTCAAAGACGAGGCAGTCTTCGGGCTTAACGCCCATCTGTTCGGCGGCGAGCAGGAACATATCGGGTGCGGGTTTGCCGCGCTTCACATTGGCGGGAGTAATGATCGTATCGAATAAATGAAACAGGTCGTTCTGACGCAGGCACGCATGGACGATGGGGGCTTCGCTGCCGGACGCCACGGCCATCGGAGCGCGACCGTGGAGCGACTCGGCAAAGTTCGCGACCGGGCGCACGCGCGGGATTTCATGAACACGCTTCTGAAAGATCGCAGCCTTGGTTTCCGCGACGGCATCGGGATCAACATTGCTGCCGTGTTGTTCGTTCAAGATGATGACTGTTTCCTGCTCGCGAATGCCCGCATAATGATAGAATTCATCCTCGGTGAAGGGAAAAGTCGCGCCGTTCAGCCGTAAGGCCTCGACCCAGCAGACATAATGAATCGGCATCGAGTCCACCAGCGTGCCATCGCAGTCGAAGATGTAGGCGGCGAATGCGCGGTCGGGGATGGTAAGCATCTGAATGTTTAAGTTAATCTCTTGGTGAAGTGCCCAAGGAATCGCATCCGAATGCACGCCACGAAGAAGGTAGTCACAAGAACAACTTCAGCAACGGCAAGGAGACCGATAAAACGCACGAAATGATCCATTGATCTCATGTCTCCGAATAGACCAAATGTTTCGGGTGGAGTTTCATCGAAAATTAGCCAGAGATTTTCAAATATCCAAAATCCAAGCGCAGAGAATGGTGGTAGAAGAAACTGAAGGATCATGACCCACGAAACAAATCCATGTCCAGAGATGCGCAACTTTGCAACGCGAAGCACTAGCAAAATTTCGCTTACGAATATTATAACACACAGGATGACAGCAGTTACTAATCCTGTAAGAAATGGATTCATGCTTGCTACGCAGCGGTGTCAGCCGTTGCCATATTCTTTGTCGTCGTTTCTGTAGGCAAGTTTTGCGCCGAAGATGTGCCGCCTCCGACGAGCGCACGGAAAATGCGCTTGGGCAGGCTCGCGCCTTTTTCTTCTTCGGCGAGCTGGTTCTGCGCGGCTTCCTTGGCGAGTTCCCAAGCTCCGGCAAATCCGGGTGCGCCGATTTTCATCTGCTTTTCTGCGCGCGCATAGATTTCCAAATCGCGGGAGGTTTTGTTCTCGGGCCGCTCATTGAGTTGCTGGATTTTAACGCGGAGGTTTTCGTTTTCCTGTTTCAGCCGTTCGCGTTCGCCGCCGAGATTATTGATCTGCCGCTGCTCGAGTTCGAGCTTGTCGCTGAGCATTTTTTTGTAGCGACGGAATTCGCCGCTAGTTCTCCAGTGGCTTCGCATGGAAAAGAAAAGCAGCAGGCCGCCCAAAGCAAAGCCGAGGCCGAGGGCGTAAAGGTGGGTGTTATTTAGTTCCAAGTGCATAGAACCAGTAATGTAACCGACACTGCCGTTTGCGAAAGTGAAAAGGAAATGTGCTGTGGTGTTGGGGGCTGCTAGCCCTCGTATGAATGAGGGCTAGCAGCCCCCAACACTTTTGCCTGTTCTTTGCGCGCAAGCTTCAATGGAGTTCATTCGCTTGATCAATGCTGAAGAAGCTCAGATTTGTAGCCAGACTAAATCATCAACATCCATAAAACACTTTCTAGCATTTCTGGTGAGTTCTGACTTGTGTGAAAAGCATAGGGTGCTTTTAATGAACAGAACTCAGCGGGCGACCTCAAATCCCGCAGTCCATCATTTTCAGAGCAGCCCGTTCAATGGATCAACCACCACCTTTCAACCCTTCCGGCAGCAGTGCTGCTGCACGGAGACTTTCCGAATTGGGCGCGATGCAGCCGTTCGGTCATGACATCTGCGAGTCGTGGCATGATGCGGTGAGCACGGGTCATGTGAAATTGCATGAGCGAGCACTCGAAGAATTGCAGGCGTTGCAAAAAGGCGAGCGCATTCTTTTGCTGAACGCTCCCCGCGCCGGCCACGGCAAGACACATCTGCTAGGGCGCGTGGCGGCGATGATGAAAGACGAGGCCGTCGTGGTCTCGCTGCCGTGGCAGGATGCGGAAGGCGCGACTTGGGAAGGCACAGGGCGCGGCATCATTGATGATTTGGCGGGCAGCGGCGGACTCTTTAGTGTGTTGCAGCAATTGTGCGGCGGAGTGAACGCGTTGCTGCTGCGCAGATTGATTCAAACCGGGCGCATTCCGAGCACCGATCCGGCGCAGGCTTTGCACGTGCTTTCACAGGACCCGCTGGAGCTATTTAACGAAAGCGGTTCCGCCCATGTGATCGGCGCATGGTTTCGCAAGCACTTCGATCAACTGAGCAAGCCGCTCGCGTCAATCAGCAATGTAGATGATCTCGCGCATTCGGAAGCTTGGATTCGCGCGATGTTCGAGTATGTGGAAAAACCCGGTGCGGCCACGCTTGAAATGCTGAAGCATCTCGCCGCGCATGATGCGATCAATCAAGTCCCGCGCTTTCTGAAACTAGCGACAGTCTGGAAGCCGCTGGTTCTGGTGGCGGATCACATGGACGGATTTTATCGCCATCCCGAATCTGGCGTAGTGCTGGCGCGGATGGCTTTGGCTTTGTCCGCACTGCCCGGTGTGCATGTGGTGTTGAGCATGAATCAGGATTTGTGGGAGACCACGTTCGGCGCGCAACTTCCGAGTGCGCTCGAAGACCGTCTCAATGCGCGCAGCGTTTCCCTTCGCGGACTCAACGCCCCCGATGCGGAGTCGCTGGTCGCGCTGCGTTTGCGCAACTTCAGTGTGAATGAAACGGAGACGCAAGCTTTCTTGAAGTTTATCGATCTGGAGCGCTTTTTTCTCGGTCGGCCCGTTGGCTCTGTTTCGGCACGCGCGTTGCTGCGTCACGCGGCGGCGCAATGGAGGGTCTTTGTGAAATCGGGCAGTGCTGCCATTGAGCCGCCAACGCTTGCGCCTGATGCCGTGCCTGATGCGCTGCCGGCGTTCGATGCGGAATCGCCCGAAGATTTGCACAAGCTGGCCGATGCATTGGAACGCGATTCAGGTGGTGATTTTCTTGATCTCACTCATCCGGAACCCGCCGCGCAGGAAGTTAATCCGCCGAATGGACTGGCTCCTGAATCTTTTCTGCCGGACGACGACAAACCGGAGACAGAAAGCGAACCGCGCATTGCCATCGGCGAATCATCGCACACCAACTTCCAAAAGCTGCGCCAGATGCTCGCCAAGCTTCGGATGAGCGGAGATAACGGAAGTCGTTCCGGTGCGCCCGAAACTCTGGTGGCTCCCGCGAAAGTGGAAGTGCCAGTGACACCCAAGATTACTTTGCAGAATCGGTTTGAAACTTTGCGCAGTGAGATGGGAAAGAATGGAGTCGTCA
Source organism: Verrucomicrobiota bacterium (assembly GCA_043757085.1). Taxonomy (GTDB): domain Bacteria; phylum Verrucomicrobiota; class Verrucomicrobiia; order Verrucomicrobiales; family Verrucomicrobiaceae; genus VFKE01. The sequence goes on along the minus strand of JAYVQB010000390.1, from coordinate 1,984 downwards.
CCCGACTCGACTTCCGCTCGCTTGGCGATCTGGTGCGGCTTGCGGGACGCCGCTTCCCGGTGATTCGCTACGACGAGGTTGAGTTGCCCGAATTGCAGGGGCGCTCATTGCCGCGATGGAATATGCAAGGCATGGAGATCGTGTTCGGTCTCGAAAATTTTAATGACACGCGCTATTGGAAAACTGTCTCCGCCTTTGTCGCAGGCCGCATCGCAGAACTCGGCGCGGCAGCAGCCCAGACAGGGGAGTCGCCCCCGCGATTGAAGCTGGCCGTGTTCAAGAACGATGAAGAAGGCGCGGCACTCACAGCCTTGCTCCGTGACGAAGTGATCCCGCAATCTCTTCGCGAAAAGCTCGACATCGTGCATCTGGATACACGCAGTCTCGCCAGTCTTTACGCCATGCGTCAGGTCGTGCGTGAGGCTGAATCCGGCCAGATTCTAACTGATGCCACCGCCCTGCTGGGTGCGCTGGCCGGAGAACTGGACTTTTTCTGGAAGCGCCTGACGCGGCCTAAGTAAACTGTTTACTGTTTTCCGTTGCCCATTCACGGAAACGAAAGTTTTATGCGAGAAATTTTATTTCGAAGGGACTGGTTTAGTTTTCGTTTCAGCGTCCCCGCGTTGTGCGAAAATGAAAGCAGCTGCTAATTGCACAAACGCACCAGTGGCAATTGTTGCACCCGCACTTGGGCTGCCTGCTTGAAGAAATAAATAAGCAACCACGAGTGCTCCCGCGCAAAGAGCGAATGCGATCCATTGACCTCTCGTAATTTGAGTATTTCGCTTCAACATTGAATCAACGCTCGCATTGACTGCCGTGGCTTCAAGATCCTTATGTTTGATTTCCATCTCGATACGATGTGCCATTTGTGATTCTGCCATTTTTAAAATTCTTTCTGGCATGTCGGGCTGGATGTGGCTGTAACGCTCCATCTCCTCAGCATTGGGAATGATTCCACTATATTGCTGAGTGATGACATGCCTTTGATGGTGTATGACACCTTGGTGGGTAGGCTTGGCCATGCCTAATTCATTTTTGCGCCGCTTTGATTTTAGAGACTTCCTGCTCATACACTTGTCGGAAGTCCTGTGCAACGGCCTGCCAATCACTTCGTAATGCTTCAATATCTACTTCAAGGTCACCCGTCACTGGAATTCCAGAGGTCTCATCAATAAAAAATCTCTTCGCCAGAGGGTGAATGCGCGCAGCGGGATACAAATCAGGCTGAAGGCAGATGACGCTGCCCATGCCTAATAGAAAAACATTGATTGCAGGTGAACGTGTCATACCAGTATTCCAATATTGTGCTTACAACACAATGAGTGAGCAGTCTATGCAGTTTTGAAATTAATTTCAACTGACTATTTTGATTGAATCAAGAAATTCGGCTTTCTTAACCATTTGGACGGCACAGCGTTCTGCGCGCGTGTTCGGCGTTACTAACTTGAAGCAGCTACTCTTGCTCTCCTTCCCGCGCGTGCTACGATCACGGCACTCATGGCCACCCTCCTTCGCGTCAACCAGCTTCAAGTTCATTTCCCCGTTCACGCCGGCTTGTTGCGGCGAAAGGTGGATGTCATCAAGGCGGTGGATGATGTCAGTTTTTCCATCGAAGAAGGCCGCACGCTGGGGTTGGTTGGCGAGAGCGGCAGCGGCAAGTCCACCGTGGCGCGCGCCATTCTCAAGCTGAACAAAGCCACGTGCGGTGAGGTGTTCTATCGAGACAAAGAAATTCTCTCGCTCAGCGAATCCCAGTTTCGCCCGTTGCGCCGGGAGATTCAGATGATCTTTCAGGATCCTTATGGCTCCATCAATCCGCGCATGACCATCGAGGAAATTATCGCCGAGCCATTGCGCATTCATTTCCGCGATCTCAACAAAGCGGAGCGCCGCGACACCGTGGCCACATTGCTCAAGCGCGTCGGCCTTCCGCAAGAAAGCATGTGGCGCTATCCCCATGAGTTCAGTGGTGGGCAGCGGC
>JAYVQB010000389.1:0-5421 GCA_043757085.1 Verrucomicrobiota bacterium | reverse complement strand
GCTGCCAGCCACTCATCAGTCGGGTCCCGGCGGCGGCACGTTACACCGCATCACTCCCGGCACTGGCGGAAGTCGATGCCGGCGCGGAGCAACCCAAGGTGCTCGAAGTGCTGATGTCAGTTTTTGCCCACACTTACCTGGCTGGTCTCTTGCTGGCCATCGGCACAATCATCTGGCTCAGATGTGACATTGGAATGCGCGCGGCCTGCGGGCACTTTGCCATGGTTGTCGTCTTGGGCTACGCCTACAATTTTGGCAACAGCATCGGGATTGCGCTTTTGCACACACTCGGCGTGGGCCGCTATTCCCATGTGCAAATGGCGACGACCTTGCTTACCCAGGTTTTGTCACTCTGGCTGGTCATCGAAACGTTCTCGCTTAAATTCCGGCACGGGGCGGAGTCGCCAGAGCCCCTCTGAGGTTCAGGGCTTGCAGATTTTGAAAAGCTTTTTTTGTGGTGACATCTTATGAATGAATCCGCTTTTGGACTCACAAATGACCATCTGAACCTTTTTCAAAGTCTTGGTTCCAGTGTAAATATCCAAGACTATCTGAATCGCAGAGATATAGGGAGCCTGGCTATATCTCAATCAGGGAGCTCGCGATGAGTTACTTTCACGAGTATATCAATGATTCAGGAGAAAAGTCCCTGATCAGCTACTCGAATCCAGTCGATCTGACGACTTGAGCGTTCACCCCAAAAGGAGAATGGAATAGCCACAGAGAACGCAAAGAGCGCAGAGAGAAAACATTCCGATAAATCCGGCATGCAATTCTATGAGTGAATTCTTCGCGCGGTAGTAAATGAATCCAACTTTCTTTCTAAGTGCTCTTCTGCACTTTTGCGGCCATTCGCAATTGCATTTTTAAGCTCACTCCTTGAGCGCGAATACCTCAATCGTGTCGGGATGACCTTTGACCTCGTGGCTGCCGCGCGGCTCGAAGAAATCGCGCCCTTCCTCCCAGTCCACGACGAATGCGGCACTGGCGAGCACACCGCAGTTCAGTTGCCGCGTCATGCTTTCAATGCGGAAGACAATGTTCACTGCGTCACCGATAGCGGTGTTCACGGCCTTGCCCATGGCGCCCAAGGCGACATCGCCGAGGTGCAGGCCGATGCGGCAGTCCAAGTCTATTTTTTTCGTCTGTTTGAGCATGATGCGCGTCGATGACGTTTGGGTGCTCTCGTTTTTTCGAAGGGCGCGCGCGGCATCCAGTGCCTTGGCCCTGATGTCCGTTTCAGTGCCATGCCAGTAGGCGAAGACACAGTCGCCGATAAATTTATCAATCATCGCGCCGTGTTCGCGCATGATGGTAGTGCAGTCCGCATACCACTCGCGCAGCAGATCGGCGAGCTGTTCCGGGGTGATTTGTGAACCGAGCTGGGTGAAGCCTTTCAGATCACCCACCAGCATCGTGAGAGATTGAGTCTTGATCGGCACCGGTGCGCGCCGGAGCACCTGAGTGGTGCTGCCAATGCCATCGGTGCCGGAAATGGCGGCGACGCCATCCTGATGGAAATGCAGCATGTTGGTGCCAAACTGGACGCGGTCTCCATCACGGAGCACCCGGGCGGTGGTGATGGCGGAGTCGTTGACATAGGTGCCGTTCGCGCTGCCGAGATCCACCAGCCAGTAGTGATCGCCTTCACAGCGAATGGTGGCGTGTTGTCGGGACACGCCATTATCCTCCAGCTTGATCGACGCATCATCACTGCGTCCGATCAGGTTGAATTCTTCCAACGGGTAAACCTGTTCGTTGGTCAATGCTTTGAGGTGAGCTCCCATACCGCAGTCTATTCTGAGCCGATTAGGGAGGGGCAAGTCAAGAAGTCGTTTGCGAAAAACAACAATAAATCCTCCACTAAAACAACGGGACGCATTTTAGCCCTTGCAAATTTAGCTTTTGATTCTGGTGGCATCTATCGTGCCAGCCCCCACTGCATGAGCGCGGCCCCGTCATTCCAGATGTAGCGCGTTTTGGTGCCGAGCTGCACCAGCAGCACAGCGTGACCGGGGCGGTGTGCGGTCGATATGAGGCAGCGGCCCGCCGGTCCGGTGTAGCCCGTCTTCATGCCGTCGCATTCAGGCATCTGGCCCAGGAGTTCGTTGGTATTCTGCAGGGTGACGGTGTGGCCGCTGGCATAACGGAAGCTGTGATAGCGCTGCCGAACCACGCTGCGGAGGAAGGTGTTGTGATATGCGGCCATGCCGATCCGGGCCATGTCCCGGGCCGTGGAATATTGGCCGGAGGCGCTAAGCCCATGAGGATTGCCAAAGCGTGAATTAGCCGCGCCGAGCGAACGCGCCTTGGAGTTCATCTTCTCGGCAAAGGCCTCGATGCTTCCCGCGTTGTCGCGCGCGAGGGCGTTGGCCACATCGTTCGCGCTCTTCACCAGAAACGCGGCCACAAGTTCGCGCCGGGTATAGACTTCGCCGGGGCGCACGCCGAGTTTCGATGGCTCTACCGCGACATCGCTGGAGGTGATGCGCACCGGTTTGTCGAGATTGCCTTCGTCCACGACGACAAGGGCGGTGAGAATTTTCTGGGTGCTGGCCACTGAGCGCGGCGTGTCCGCATTACGCGCCGCGAGCACTGCGCCGCTTTCGGGGTTGATCAGGATATAGGAATCAGCATGAATCGCGGGCGCTGAACTGCCGACATTCGATGGGCTGGCGACCGCAGGCAGCGTTTGTGTTTGATACGGACGCTGCAGTAAGCTTTGGCCGTTTGACTGATCCCCGAATTGCGTGCCGCCCGGAGCCGTCGGTTCCAAGTTGCAACTGCTGAGCGATAGCGCCGCCAAACTTGCGAGATGCCAGAGAAAAGACGATTTCATCGCGTCCATCATGCCCTGCATTCCGCAATCAGCAATAGGCCTCTTTCATAATAAAAGTGTTGGGGGCTGCTAGCCCTCCGGAAATGAGGGCTGGCAGCCCCCAACACGAGCAGCGGGTGACATCGTTCGGCACAAACGATCTGTTACGAAAGTGGTCTAATGCAAAATCAGGATTGCGCCGCGCATCGTGCCGCGCAGACTGCACCATGGCCCTGAGCGTCAATGAAGAAACCATCGCGGAAGAAATCATCGAAGATGAATTCCGTCACATCAAAAGCCACTACGAGCGCACGCTCCAGGTTTCATGCTGCGAGCGCGACCCGGAATTCCGCGACAAGGCCAAGGACAACATCACTTCCCGCGCACTGCTTCAGCAGGAAGCGCGTCGCCGTTACCCAGAAGTCAGCGATGAAGAAATCAACCAGCGCCTCGCCCAGCTCATCGAACAGGCCGGCGGCGCGGATCAATTTTATATGAACATCGGCATGGTGGCCGGTGACGAATCCGCCGTGCGCGGGAACGTTGCCGCAGGCGTGCGGCTCGACAAGACGCTTATCCAAGTCTATGCGCCGGAGCCGGAGCCGTCGGATGCGGACATGCGCGCGTTCTATGAAAAGAACATCAACTCCTATCTCACTGACGAGCAGATTCGCGCCTCGCACATCTCCGTGAATCTCGGCGGCGCACAGAGTCGCGCGGAAGTTTATCAAATGATGCGCGGCTTGCGGGAACGCGCACTGGACGGCGCGGACTTCGATGCGCTCGGCGTGGAGCACAATTCCAATAAAGAAATGTCATCCGACCTCGGCTGGTTCAAGCGCGGCGAATTCATGGAAGAGTTCGAGGCCATCGCCTTCTCCATGCGGGAAGGGGAGATCAGCCCTGTCTTCGTTACGCAGTTGGGCTTTCACATCGTCAAGCTTACTGGCCGCAAACCCGCCGTGCCCAAGCTTTTCGACGAAGTCAAAGACATCGTCCGCCTCGGCATCATCGAGGCGCATCGCGATAAAAAATTCAATGAGTTCGTCAATGAGTTAAAGAAGACCGCGAAGATAGTGGATACTGATCCCGTGGAAGAAGGCGGCTACAGGCATTGATGATGAAAGTAGTAGCCGAGGTAACGAGGCTCAAATTTTTGCTGCGTCGGAGTTCGCGGCAAACGCGGATAAGTGAGCCTCCTTACGTTGGCTGCTACGAGTGATGAGTTTGTCACTTGGCGCATCGCTCACTCGCGTGCATGATGCGCGCCATGCCAATTCCACGACATTACGATGTGCTCATTCTCGGCGGCGGTTTTGCTGGGGTCTATTGCGCACAGCGTGTGGTGAAGCGTTTGCGCGGCACCGGAAAAACGGTGGGGCTGATCGCGAGCGAGAATCACATGGTCTTCCAACCGATGCTGCCGGAGGTGGTGGGCGGTTCGCTTGCGCCCCGGCATGTGGTCAATCCGATCCGCTTGATTTGCAAAGGCACGGATGTGTTTCGCGGCACGGTGCGGGCGATTGATCTGACGGCGAAGACTGTGCTGTTCGATGGCGGCGTTCACTCGGCGAACATCACGTTCAGCTTTGATCACATCGTGCTGGCACTCGGTTCTGAGGTGAATTTGAGCCGCATTCCGGGCATGAGCGAGCACGCGTATCTGGTGCGCAATGTGGGCGACGCGATGAAGCTGCGGGCCGCGATCATCTCGCGCATGGAAGAGGCGAACTTGATTGATGATGCGGCGAAACGCAAAAAACTGCTGAGCTTCATCGTGGTCGGCGGCGGCTACTCCGGCGTGGAGACTGCGGGGCAGATGATTGATTTGCTGAAATCGGTCTGCCGCTTTTACGAGATCGTGCAGCCGGAAGACATTTCAGTGACGCTGATTCACAGCGGGGATAAATTGCTGCCCATGCTCTCGCCTAAACTTGGGGATTACACGGGAATGCAGCTCACGAAGATGGGCGTAAACATTCTTTTCAAATCCCGCGTGAAAGCCGCGACGGCGAGCAGCGTGGTGCTGGAGGATGGGCGCAAGCTGGATGCAGGCACGGTGGTCTGCACGGTGGGCAATGCGCCCCATCCGCTCATCTCGAGGCTTGGCGAGAGCGGCGTATTGACGGTAGAAAAAGGTCACGTCGTCGTCGAGGCCACGGGACAGGCGAGGGGACAAGGACACGTATGGGCGGCGGGCGATTGCTCGGTGTTTCCGAAAAACGACGGTGGCAATTGCCCGGAGACGGCGCAGTTCGCGTTTCGCCAAGGACTATTACTCGGCGACAATATCGCCGCCAGCATCACAGGCCGGGCATTGAAGCCTTTCAAGTTCACGGGGCAGGGAGAGCTGGCATCGATCGGGCATCGCACAGCGGTGGCGGAAATATTCGGCTACCACTTTTCCGGTATCATCGCGTGGTTCATGTGGCGCACGATTTATCTGATGAAGCTGCCGGGGCTGGATCGCAAACTGCGCGTGATGGCGGAGTGGACATTCGATCTGTTCTTCCCGCGCGACATCAACTTGCTCACGCCGCAGTATTCCTCGCCGATGGAAGATGTGCATCTGGAGGCGGGCGATCCGCTCTTCATGAGCGGTG
>JAYVQB010000388.1:0-5427 GCA_043757085.1 Verrucomicrobiota bacterium | reverse complement strand
ACCCCTCGAAAAATCAGGCCGTCGATGCGTTGGTCATCCACCCGGATGCCCGGAAAGATTACGAATACAGTGTGGGCGGTTTCAATTCGAAGACTCCCGAAGGTCGTGCATGGCTGAAAGCTGTTAGTATGGAAATGGCTTCGCGCTGGAGCGGCGCGCGCCCCGAATGCGGGCGGGCGTGGGGTTGGATCGTCGGCAACGAGGTGAACTCCCACTGGCTGTGGTCGAACATGGGCAACAAGCCGATGGCCGAGGCCGTGGGAGATTATGCTCAGGCGTTTCGCATCATCCATGGCGCGGTGCGCACGGCCTCGGCGAATGCGCGACTCTACATTTCCTTCGATCATCATTGGGGCGTTGGGATGCACGGCATCAGCGCGGGTGAGGCGGCATCGGGGCGCGATTACCTAGATGCCTTCGCCAAGCTCAACGGTGACCTCGACTGGCATGTTGCGTGGCATCCTTACCCAGAGGATCTTCGCAATCCCCGCGCCTGGGCAGACAAAACGGTGACCAGCGATGACTCAAGCCAGAAGGTCACCTTCAAGAACCTCGAAGTTCTGTGCCGCCATCTCCGCAAGCCCGAATTGCTTTTCAAAGGTGAACCGCGCAGGATCATTCTTTCGGAACAGGGCTTTCACATGCTGCCCGGCCCGGATGGAGAAACCCTACAGTCCGCCGCCTACGCCTACGCCTGGGAGAAATGCCGCAAGCTGCCGCTGATAGACGCTTTCATTTACCATCGACATGTCGATCACTCCAAGGAAGGCGGCCTGCTGCTCGGTCTCTGGAAAAATGTCCCAGGCTCAATTGCCGACCCCCACAGCAAGAAACAAATATGGGAACTTTTCCGCAAATCTGGAACGCCCGATTGGGACGCCGCCGCCGCGCTGTTCTTGCCAGTCACGGGATTGGAATCATGGAACGCGCTCAGCGGCGAGTGAAGGAATTTGGTTCCCAGTTTGCCATCCTAAACAGCGATTGATGAAATGATCACATTTTTTTCCGTTCCTATTCTCCGCGTTATCTTTCCCTCGGCTGTTAGATCGTAATTCCGATTTCCTGATCCATGAAACTCATTATCACACTCGTTGTCGCATTGCTGCTCTTACTGCCCGCAACGATCCACGCCGCCGAGGACAGCGTCAGCATCCTGCCTGACCTGCTCTGCAATGCCAAAGGCCCGGAGCGGCGCAACAGAATGAGGTCGGCTTCTCCTTGGGCAAATCTTCCGGCAAAAAGAAAGCTGGAAAAAAGCAGTCGAAGATTGAAAAGTTGTCCGCGAACGATCCTGACTTTGACTGAAGTCATCCCGGCATCTCAGTCTCTTCACGTGATCTTTGCAATCTCCATTCATTCAGCCCAACACATCATTCAATTCACTCCAATTTCATGAAACAAAAACTCGTCACCCTTCTGCTTTCGTTCGTCTTCACATGCACCTTAGCGCAGGCAGCGCCTCTAGTCTATGAAGGCACCAAAGGCCCCGGCAAGGGAAAGCACATCGTCTTTCTCGCGGGCGATCACGAGTATCGCTCTGAGGAAACGCTGCCTGCACTGGCGCGCATCATGGCGAAGAATCTCGGATTCAAATGCACCGTGCTGTTCGACATTGAGGCTGACGGCAACATCGGTGCGGGTGAGCCGCAGAATATTCCGGGCATGGAGGCGCTCGGCAGCGCGGACCTTGCGGTTGTGTTCCTGCGTTTTCAGCATTTGCCGGCAGAGCAGATGAAGCATTTCGATGACTACTTGAAACGCGGCGGGCCGGTCGTCGGACTTCGGACAGCGACCCACGCATTCAAACTCGATGCGAGCGATCCCTTCGCAAAGTATTCGTTTGATTTTAAGGGCGCGGACTACGTGTCGGGCTTTGGGCATCAGGTGTTAGGCCAGACGTGGGTGGGGCATTATGGAACGAATCACAAGCAGAGCACACGCATTGCGGTCGTGCCTGATAAGGCGTCGCATCCGATTTTGCGCGGCGTGAAGGATGTGTGGGTGCAGGCGGGCGGCTACGTCGGCAAACCCATCGATGGCGAAACCCTCACCATGGCGCAGCCGCTCGACGGCATGACATCGGATTCACCGGCGGATTCGACCAAACCGCCGATGCCCTCGGAGTGGACGCGCACCTACAAGTCCGCATCGGGAAAAACTGGCCGCGTTTTCACGACGCTCTATGGCGCGTCGGAAGACATCACGAATGATGGCTATCGCCGCATGTTGGTGAACGGCTGCCTCTGGGCACTGGGCATGGAGAGCGTGATCAAGCCGGACTTGAACATCGCTTTTGCGGGACCGTTCAAGCCGAACACGTTTGGCAATGCCTCCAATGCGAAGGGCGTGAAACCGGAAATGTATGCGGGCTTTGATAGCCCGATCCCAGCGAACAACAACACTCAGAAGGAGGAAGCGCCGAAAGCCGCTGCGGTGGCAAAGGAACCCGCGCTTGCCGCCATGCCAGCGGATTATCGTGATCCCTCGCCGTTTGCTTTTCAAAAAGGCGATGTTGTCGCCATCCTCGGCAACGGCTTGCCGGATCGTATGCAGCATGATGGCTGGATGGAGACTCTGTTGCAAAGCGGGCTACCCGATCTGCAGGTGCGCTTCCGCACCATGAGTATCAGCGGCGACCGCCCGAACTCCTTCCCGCGCAGCTCTGGGCAGATATCGATGACCGCGTATTTGCAGCATGTGAAGGCCGATGCGGTGTTCGGCTTCTTCGGTTACAACGAATCGTATGAAAACAAGCCCGCCGAGTATCAGAAGCAGCTCGTCGAGTTCGTAAAGAAGACCCGCGGCTCGAAAGCGAATGGCAAATCGTTCCCGCGCATCGTGCTCTTCAGCCCCATCGCGCACGAAGACACGCACAATCCCAATGTGCCCGATGGCAAGACGCACAACGCGCAGCTCGAAGCCTACACGATGGCCACCGAAGCTGCCGCGAAGGAAGCAGGCGTGGCGTTTGTTGATCTGTATCATCCCTCGCTCGAACTCTTCAAGGCCGCGAAGACACCGCTTACGATCAACGGCGTGCACCTTACCGAAGAAGGCGACAAGCAGCTCGCAAAAGTCATCGCGAAGGCTTTGCTCGGAAAGCAGATGAGCGCATCGCCATCAATGGAGTCGCTGCGCGAGGCTGTCGTGGATAAGAGCACACATTGGTATCATCGCTATCACGCTTCCGACGGCAACGACGTCTGGGGCAGTCGGTCCATACTGGCCTTCACTGATGGCCAGACCAATGCCGCCGTCTTGCAGCATGAACTCATCATGCTCGATGTCATGACTGCGAACCGTGACGAACGCATCTGGGCGCGCAGCAAAGGCGGCGACAAGAAGATTGATGACAGCAACGTGCCCAAGCCAGTGCCCGTGAAGTCGAACGTCGGCGGTGGCAGCAAGAGCAGTAGCGCACAAAAGGAGGGCCGGCTCGAATACATGGATGGAGAGGAAGCGATCAAGAGCATGGCCGTGAAAAAGGGTTTCGAGGTGCATCTTTTCGCCGACGAGAAAAAATTCCCGCAACTCGCGAACCCCGTGCAGATGCAGTTCGATGCGAAGGGTCGGCTCTGGGTCGCTGCATGGGCCGACTATCCAAAGTGGGAGCCGATGAAGCAAAGCAAAGATGCGCTGCTCATCGTTCACGATGATGATGGCGACGGCAAAGCCGACCGTGTCACCGAGTTCGCCAAGGTGAACAACCCGCTTGGTTTTGAGTTCTGGAACGGCGGCGTGCTCGTCACGCGTCAAAGTGAAATCATCTTCCTCAAAGACACCGACGGCGACGACAAGGCCGATGTGCGCATCATCATGTTGCAAGGCCTCGACAGTTCCGATTCTCATCACGGTGCCAACAATCTCATCTACGGCCCCGATGGAGGCATTTACTGGCAGAGCGGTGTGTTCATGCAACACAACTATGAGCATCCGTGGGGACCATCATTGAATGCGGGATCGAGCGCGATGTATCGATTTGATCCGCGTCGCTTCACCATTTCGAAGCACGCGGACAACTCGCCGAACCCGCACGGCATCTCGTTCGACTACTGGGGTTATCATTACGCCACCGACGGCACGGGCGGTCATGCGTATCAGGTGCGGCCAGAGCGCAACGGCTTCAAAATGCATGAACTTTTGAAGAAAGAAGTGCGCCCCGTGACATCAAGCAACGTCGTCAGCAGCCAGCACTTCCCCGCCGAAATGCAGGGTGACTTCCTCATTTGCAACGTCATCGGCTTCCTCGGCGTGAAGCAGTATCATCTACAGCGCGATGCCGACAAAGCAACTGTCTGGGGTGAACCCAACGGCGATGAACTCACCGTCAAAGTCACGCAAGCCGATGGCAGTATCACTGAAGAAAAGTCACGCGGCTTCCTCATGAGCGGCGACAAAAACTTCCGCCCCTCCGACATCAAGTTCGCGCCCGATGGCTCGCTGTATCTCAGCGACTGGCACAACGTCATCATCGGCCACATGCAGCACAACGTCCGTGACCCCAACCGCGACCACGCCCACGGCCGCATCTACCGCATCACCGCCACAGGACGTGGATTGCAAAAGCCCGTCGCCATTGCAGGCCAGCCGATCAAGGCATTGCTCGACAACCTCAAGCACCCCACCGACAGCATCCGCCAGCGCACCCGCATCGAACTTAGCGCGCGCGATACCAAGGAAGTCATGGCTGCATTGAATGAATGGGTAAAACAATTCGACGCCACGAAAAAAGAAGACGCGCATCCCTTGCTCGAAGCCCTCTGGCTTCACCAGCAACACAACGTCCGCGATCTCCCTCTGCTGGCCGCTTTGCAAAAGTCCCCTGAGCTGCACGCCCGCAACGCTGCCAACGTCGTGCATCACTTGTGGTTCAACGTCGAGTCCACCCTACGCGGCGGCGTCATCGCGGTAGAAAAAGAAGTCGCCGCACAAAAGTCCGGCATCATCTCCGACACTCCGGAACTAACGACCATCCGCATTGCTACCGTCAAAGAACGCATGATGTATGACGTGAAGGATATCACTGTGAAGGCCGGCAAGAAGATCAAGCTCTCCTTTGTTAATGATGACTACATGCCGCATAACATCCTCCTCGTGAACCCCGGCAAGATCGACGAGATCGCGAACAAAGCCCTCGCCCTCGGCGCGAAAGGCTTCGACACCGGCTTCATCCCCGAGACCAACGACATCCTCTGGCACAGCAAGCTGCTCGACGCTGGCAAAGAGGAAGTCATCGAGTTCACCGCGCCCGCCAAGCCCGGCGAGTATCCCTACATGTGCTCCTTCCCCGGTCACTCCATCATCATGCGGGGCGTGCTAAAGGTGAAATAGGTGCAGCACGACAGATCTGGCCGGCAAACGATCGATATACGACTGATCCAGCGACGATGAAACCCACCACAACAATGGCACAGAAATAAGGTTTAT
>JAYVQB010000387.1:0-5445 GCA_043757085.1 Verrucomicrobiota bacterium | reverse complement strand
TTCTGTTTTGCAAGCTATCGGCTTCTAATTTGCAAGAGTCATTTGCTCGTGCTTGTGAAATTTTTCACAAATTCCCGTTGCCCCGGCGCATCCAGATTCCATCTTAGCAAAATGTCATCCGACAGCATTCAATATCTCCCCGGCAAACAGCCCCATGCTCGCGAGCATCGGTTGACCTTCCGCAATGTGGATCGCGCGGGCTTCGATCCGTCCATTGAATGCTATCTCCGCGATGGCGGCTACGAGCAGCTTCGCAAGGCGGTGACGATGGATCGTCAGGCGATCATCAACGAAGTCAAAGCCAGCGGCCTGCGCGGTCGTGGCGGCGCGGGTTTCCCGACCGGCGTGAAGTGGGGCTTTATCCCGCCGGCGAACACCAAGCCAGTCTATCTCATCTGCAATGCGGACGAGTCCGAGCCAGGCACTTTCAAGGATCGCTACATCATGCATCAGGATCCGCACCAGCTCGTGGAGGGCATGGTGATCTCCTGTTTCGCAGTGAAGGCGAGCCTCGCCTACATTTACATCCGCGAGGAATTTCCCGAAGCCGCGAAGATTTTGGAGAAAGCTCTCGACGAAGCGCGGAGTAAAAACTTTCTCGGCAAGAACATCCTCGGCACTGGCTACGATCTGGAAATCTACGTCCATCGCGGCGCGGGCGCTTACATTTGCGGGGAGGAGACCGGCCTGATCGAATCACTCGAAGGCAAGCGGCCCTATCCGCGCATCAAGCCCCCGTATTTCCCGGCGGCGCTCGGCTTGTATATGTGCCCGACCATCGTGAACAACGTGGAGTCGCTCTGCCATGTGAAGCACATCATCGCCATGGGCGGCGCGGAATACGCGAAACTTGGCACGCCGAACAACACCGGCACGCGCATCCTCTGCGTCAGCGGCGACGTGCAGCGGCCCGGTTACTTCGAGGTCGAGGTCGGTAAAGTCACGATGGGCGAGGTCATCAACGATCTCTGTGGCGGACTCAAGCCGGGCCGCAAATTGAAAGCGATCATCCCCGGCGGAAGTTCCGCAAAAGTCCTGCGCGCCGACGAGAAGTTCCAACTCAAGGACGGTCGCGAACTCGGCATCATGGACATCCCGATGGACTTCGACACCATGGCTGCGTGCGGCAGCATGGCTGGCTCCGGCGGCGTCATCATCATGGACGACTCGCGCTCCATGAGTTGGGTGCTCAACAATCTCAATGCCTTCTACGCGCACGAATCCTGCGGCCAATGCACGCCCTGTCGCGAAGGCTCGCTTTGGATGAAAAAGATCAGCGACCGCATCGTCGCAGGCGAAGCCTCACCATCCGACGTGGATGAACTGGAGCGCATTGCTAACAACATTGAGGGCAAGACCATCTGCGCCTTCGGTGAAGCCTGCTCTTGGCCGACGCAGAGTTTTGTGAAAAAATTCCGCGATGAAATGAAAGCGGAAACAAACCCGGAGTTTGCCGACAAGATCGTCAATGACGAAACAGCGTTGGCAGCGGCTGGACTGGATGCGTGATTAAAAATCACCACCGTCGCCGCCACCTCCACCTCCATCGAATCCGCCCCCGCTGCTGGAGTCATCACTGCCGAAACTTCCGCCGGAGCCGGAGTAGTCCGTATCCTGACCGGTAAATCCTGAATCCACTCCGCCGCCGTCGTTGCCGAGACGGTTATCCGGCGGCGCTCCATAGGCTGAATTGTGACCGCCCGAAAACTGATCATAGAGCCACATCCCTGCCGCAGCGCCGAACATCCCGCCCATCATGGAGCGCATAAATCCGCCGCCGCCCCCGCTCGAATCTCCGGGCGTCATCGCATTTCCGCCTGCGGACATCCCACCGCGAAAGAGCGCGCGGAACAAGGCCAGCACCAGCCACACCACCACGCCGATGATGAGCAGCGAGACCAGCCAGTTTCCGCCCGATGAAGGCTCTTCGCGCACTTCGTTTTGATAACGGCGCACAGGAACGGCGACGGAGTTTGTTGGAGCCGTGGAGCGTGTTGTCAGATGGCTTCGCATGGTCGCCGAGATAAAACTCATGCCCTCGCGCAAGGCTCCGTCATTGTCCTTCGAGCGAAGCTTCGTCAGCATGGTGCTTACCAGCCGGTCGCGGTCTGCCAGCGTGAACGCCTGCCGTTGCGTGTCGTTGCCCACCATCACTTGCAAATGCGCCGGCTGTTTCACGAGCAACACATAGACGCCGTTCACCGCCAGTTCCCGTGCGCGCTTCACGGCCCATTGTTCGAAAGCGCGATTAACAGAAGTCTTGTCCTGCAAGTTCAGTTCACCACGAATTTCAATCGGGATTTCCGCAAAGGTTTCCACGCAGACATCCTTCTTCAGTTTTCTCTGCAGGTCGGTGATGTTTGAAGTCGCGTCCGCCTTTGCGCTCTCGGAGAAGAAGCCCGCATTGTCATGAATGCCAGTCGTCCCAGCCCAGGCGGGCAAGGCAGTGACCAGCAGCGTGGCGATGGTGGCGAGAAAGAGCGGTAGATTCAGGAGTCGTGTCATAGTGGTCGGGTTATTCTATCGTTACCATTCGATGCTGTTGATACGCAAGTGTTCAAAAGGAGACTGCCAATGCGATGCCAAATCCTCCGCCGAGGAAGTGACCCCGCTGCGGCAGCTCGGCGTTGTTTCCATTTCCGTGAAGGCGGAATCAATTGATTGCATTCATCCAATGAACGCTCATGGGATTACATTTCAAGACGGACATGTGCTGCCGACTTGGGACTGGATGGTGGAACCAGCACACGAAAAGCTGGAGAGGTTAGCCTCTGTGAAGCGGTAAATTTGATCAACGGGGATACGATTTTGGGGCTGCTGCCGATGCGGTTTTTGGTCGCTTGTGAAATTTTTCACAAATTCCCCTTGCCCCGACGCTTCCCGATTCCACTTTGAGGACGTTTCACCCTCATGAGCAACACCGCAGCCGCAGCCCCCATCGTGGACATGGTCAATGTCCAGATCAACGGCGTTTGGCATCAGTTCCCCAAGGGCACGCGCATGATCGAGGCCTGCCGTCAGGCGGAGGCGATGGTGCCGCATTATTGCTATCACCCAAAGCTGTCGTCGCCGGGCAACTGCCGCATGTGCCTCGTGGAAATGGGGATGCCGCCGCGCCCCGCGCCGGGCACGGAGCCGGAGAAAGATGAACAAGGTTTTGCGAAGATCGGCTGGATGCCGCGCCCGGTGATCGCGTGTGCCAACACCGTGGCCGATGGCATGGGCATCCGCACCGAGGGCAAATTATCTGAAGAATGCCGACGCGGCGTTATGGAGTTCTTGCTCATCAATCATCCGCTCGATTGCCCCATCTGCGATCAGGCGGGCGAATGTCGCTTGCAGGAATTTTCTGTCGAGCACGGCAACGGCCAGAGCAACTTCCGCGAGGAGAAAGTGAAGAAACCAAAGAACGTGGACATCGGCCCGCGCATCCGGCTTGATGACGAACGCTGCATCATGTGTTCGCGCTGCATCCGCTTTACCGCCGAGATCGCGGACGATCCAGTGCTGGGTTTTACCGAGCGCGGCAGCCACACCACTCTCACTGTTCATCCCGGCAAGCGGCTGGAAAACAATTACTCGCTTAACACCGTGGATATTTGTCCCGTGGGCGCGCTGACCAGCAATGACTTCCGCTTCCAGCAGCGCGTGTGGTTCCTCAAGGAGACCAAGAGCCTTTGCACCAAATGCGGACGCGGTTGCAACATGGAGATCAGCAGTCGCGAGAACCAGATCTTCCGCCAGACACCGCGCGAGAACAACGATGTGAACTCGACTTGGATGTGCGATCAGGGCCGCCTTGATTTCCATTTCGTGAACAGCGAGTTCCGACTCACGCAGCCGCTCATCAAACTGGACGGCAAGCATCAGCCCGCCTCATGGAAACAAGCGATCGCAAAAATTGCCGAGGCGCTCACGGGTGCGCAGCCGAACGAGATCGCCGTTATCGCCTCCGGGCGCATGACCAATGAAGAACTTTATTTGGTGAAATGCCTCACGCGCACGCTCAAGATCGAGCAACTTGATGTCGTCCCCCGCACCGGCGGCGGCGACAACTACCTGCGCGCGGATGATTTGAATCCGAACAGCAACGGCGTGCGCAGCATCCTCGGCATCGAACCCGGATCGAAGCTCCTAGGGATCATCGAGAATGTGCAACGTGGTGTGGTGAAAGTGCTGCTCGTGCTCGGCGAGAACGTGATGAAGTCGGGTCTCGAGGCGAGGGATATCCAGAAGGTTGGCTTTATCGCGCAGAGTCACATCTTGGCCAACTCCACTGCGGAGATCAGTCATGTTGTTCTGCCATGCGCGAGCTATGCTGAGAAACGCGGCAGCATGATCAATGTGACGGGCCGTCTGCAAAAGCTTAACAAGGCTATCGAATCTCCTGGTGAAGCACACGAGGGCTGGGAAATCCTGCGCGATCTCATCCTCGCCACGACTGGCTCCAACGGCCTGCACAGCGTGGATGATGTATTTAAGCAGATGGCAGGCGAGTTCGACATTTTCCGCGGACTTACTCTGCGCGGCATCAGCGATCTCGGCGTGCATGTGCTCGACAGCAACGAACGCGTGCCGATCCTCGAACGCGAGGCCGAGCGCAAGAAAGAGGGAATCATCGTCGGCTGACGTGGCACAGGTCTGCTAGTTGTCAGTTGATCGGGAATTCTGCTGTTCACAGTTTCCTTCCAAGCACCTGCTCCAAAGTGGTGCCGTAAGTTCGCTCGAATACCAGGAGCTTTCGTTCCCTCTCGTCGGCCTTATCTGGCAAGCTCGCCAGAATCATGCTCCTAGCGGTATCGAACATGCTGATGCCCATCAGAAAACGCTTTTCGCCCGTGAGCGCCATCGTGCGCTCGAACATCAGACGATTCACCTCCGGCGATGTGTCCCTCACGGAGAAACCCGTGTCAGGATATCGGTCAGATTCAATTTCGAGGCCCATGACCGAACATAATCCATGTCGCAGCCAGTGGCGAGAAGATTACTCACGTCGGTGAGCTGACGTTGTGACAGTGACTCTCGTGCCCAGTGCATCTTGGAGAGGATCAAATCCTCCTTGCTCACGATCCAAATTTCGTGCCCGTCAATTTTGAAACGTTGGCGGCGTTCGAATTCCTCTAGCCGATATTCCTCCCGCTTGCGGATCATGAAGTCCACCTTGATCATGGATTCCTCATGAATGGCGTTGAATGAAGTCTGATGAAGAATAGCCTCGCGTGCGGAATCAGAGAACAGATGATAGTCGGGCGTGAATATCTCCTCCATGCGTGGCACGTCGTTAAGCACAAGCGCCAGCACCAAGTCAATGTCGCGCGTCATTCGTGGCTGCGCGTAATAATTTAGCGCGAGGGAGCCAGTCAGCATGTAGTCGATTCCCGCATCTTCCAGACGGCGGGCTACGTCACACAGCACTTCCAGTTCGTTCATCATCTCTTGTGCGTC
>JAYVQB010000386.1:0-5459 GCA_043757085.1 Verrucomicrobiota bacterium | reverse complement strand
TTCGCGGACAGGGAAACATCGAGAAGTTTATCTCTGCGGTGACGCAGATAAAGTTTGAAGGCTTTACTGATTTGGAGAAAGCATTCGCTGACTTTCATCCGACACGTCAGCGCTATGGAGCGATCTTTGTCATCTCGGATTTTTTCGGTCGCGACATCGGCACTGCGGTCGAGGCCGTGAACCGTGCCACAAGCTGGCCGGGCGAGACACACTTTGTGCAGGTCGTGCATCCGCAGGAGATCAAGCCGGAACTTGATGGCGAGTTTGAACTCAGCGATGTGGAAACAGGCGAGCTTCGCCGCTTCTGGATCACGCAGCGCGAGCTGAAGCAATACACTGAACTCTTCGATGCGTTCAGCGAAAACCTCAGCCACGCCTGCGCCAGTCGTCACATTGATTTTTTCCGTTGCGCGAGCGACGAGCCATTTGAAGAAAGGTTTCTGGATTTGCTTACGCGAGGAAGCGCGCTGGCGAGCGCTTGATGACATATGCGCCTCCTCCATCCCGCCAATCTTCACTGGCTCTGGCTTGCGATCATCCCGGTCGCGCTCTGGTTGTTCCGACGCAAGGCGAAGCGGGTGCCGGTTTCGACGCTGCTGTTCTTTCGCTCGCTGGCTCGCGAATATCAGGAATCGGCGTGGCTGCGGAGATTGAAGCACATCTTTTCGCTGTTGCTTTCATTGCTCGTGATCGCGCTCGCCACACTCGCGCTGGCACGTCCGTTTGGCGTAGGTGGTGGCGGGACGCTGAAAAGCCTCGTCATTATACTGGATCGCTCCGCCTCAATGGCAGCGAAAGATGTAAAAGGCCTCACGCGACTTGCTGTGGCGAAGTCGCTGCTTAAAGAGCGACTAAAAGCACTGCCGGAAAATGTCATCACTTCGCTCGTGCTCTATGACGCAAAATCCGAGATCGCCCAGTCGCGTGGCACGAACCGTCGCGAGTTGTTGCGCTTGATTGATCAAGCCGATGCGGTTCCGCTGGAGGATCGCCCTGAAGATGCGATAGCAGTTGCAAGGAGACTGGCTGCTCTGGATGCGCCGGCGGAAATCTGGTGCGCCAGTGATCGGCAGATCAAAGATACGTCTGAAGGCGGGACTGCCATGCGGATGATCAACGTCGCTCTTGAGCAGCCACTGAACGTCGGTATCACCGCATTTCAAATCCGCCCTGCGCCGCTCACACGGAATCGATTTGAAGCCTTCATTGAAGTCAGCGCGGCTTCAGCGAATGAAAAACAAGTCGAGGCGACGCTCGAAGCCCGGCTCGATGGAAGACCCGTGCAGTTGCGCCGAATAGAATTGAAACCCGGGGCGAGCACGCGGCTGATCTTGCCACTTGAAGGCGGCAAGGGACAGCGGCTTGAAGTCGAGACGCGTTGTGATGGCGATTGCCTCGGCTGGGACAACCTCGCCATCGCACCGATTCCGGAGATCAAGCCTGTCATTGTCGCGTGGTTCACGGAAGCGCCCGATCCGTTTATCGAGCTTGCGCTGTCATCCATGCTAGCCGAGGAACGTATCCAAGTATTAAAAGGCGGCGCGAAAGATTTTCCGCCAAAGGAAAAACCGGACGTCTATGTTTTTGAAAATTGGCTGCCGAATGAATGGCCCGCAGATCGTCCTGCGCTCGTTTTGAATCCACCGTCGAATTGCGGTCCGATTCATGCAAAGAAACTCGACCGTCCTATGCCATACGATGCCTTGCGCGCGGTGCAGCCAGATCATCCGGTGCTTTATCGAGTCACAAGCGGTCGAGTGGCCATCACGCAGACGACCGTGCTGAATGTGAACGACACTCTGGAGGCATTGTGGATGGCAGGACAGGAGCCAGTGCTCGCCGCAGGTGAATCGGGCGGTCAACGTATTGTCGTCACCGCATTCGTGCCTGGCAAGAGCGAGCAACTTGCGCTCATGTCCGCGTTCCCGCTGCTCATTGGTAACTCGCTCTACTGGTGCGCGGAGAACAACGATGCGTTCACCTCACTCAGGCCAAAAAAGCCCGGCGATTTTGTGTCAATCGACTCAGGCATCACGAAATGGCACTCTTGGAATGGCGCGAAGTTTGTCGATGTAACAGAAGAAACCAAAAGCGGATGGCTGGAGTTGCGACGCATCGGAGTCTTTGAGACTCCAGAAGGCAAGGTGCATTCGTCCCTCTTGCTGAGTGCTCATGAGACCGATGTGCCGATGAAATCTTCTGCGACGCCCAATATTCCTACTTCCGATAAAAGCATCCAGCACTGGGCCTCTGACGGTGGCTGGTGGACGAAACTGCTGTGGCTCGCGCTCGGCGTGTTATTGCTGGAGAGCTGGCTGTTTCACCGGCGGGCAGTTTATTGATGGAATAAAATGGATTGGGAATCGCCATATCTCTTGCTTCTGATTCTTCCCGCCCTCGGATTTCTGCTGTGGGTGGAAGGGAAATCCGTGCATCCGATGTCATCGCGGCGGAAGCGCGTGCTGCTTATAGTCCGCGCACTCGGTGTGATGCTCGCGCTCGCGGCATTAGCCGGTCCTGCGAGGGTGGTCACGAGCACGCAACGCGCGGTGGTGGTGGCCTTGGATTTCTCGGAGAGCATGGGCGTGGAGGGTTTGAAGATCGCGACGGAAAAGGCGCGTGCTATGCGTGCGTCGTTGCCCCCCGATGTGGATGTTTCGTTTGTTGGCTTCGGCACTGACGCGCGAGTGATGAGCGCATCAGTTATTGATGACAAAGATTCAAAGTCGCTGAATGACGCGCTGCAGAAACATGGCGCACAAAGCAATTACGCCGCGGCTGTCGAGTATGCGCGGGCGTTGTTTCCAGCGGGAACATCGCGCCACATCGTGCTTATCGGAGATGGACATGAGACGCGCGGCAGCTTGCAAGATGCCGCGCGCTCCGCTGCGAGCGCGGATGTGCATTTGCATGCGATCCCCGTCGCAGGTCAGCGCAAACCTGATGTGCGCATTCGTCAGCTCGCGGCGAGCCAATCGCGCATTCACGAAGGTGCCGCGATCAAACTGACGGCGACTGTAGAGAGCACGCTCGATGGTCTCGGCACGCTCAAGCTTTTTGAAAACGGTGTCGAAGTCGAGCGACGCAGTCTCACTGTGAAAAGCGGCGGCACGCTACAGGAAGTATTCACGCGACATCCGAATGCACGGAACATCTACAAGTATCGCGCCGTGCTCGAAGGTTTCGTGGGTGACTCGATTGCTTCGAATAATGAAGGTCTGGCAATAGTAGATGTGCGGGGACGTTTGCGCGTGCTCTACATTGAAGGCGATACGACCGAGGGGCAATACCTCACGCAGGCAATGGAGAAGGAAGGCATCTTGCTGGAACTTCGTGCGCCGGGCAACATTCCGACGAGTGCGCAGGAACTCAGCGGCTATGACGGCGTGATTCTTTCCGATGTCCCTGCGCATAAAATTGGCGAGAACACGATGGTCGCGATTCGCGACTACGTGGACAAACTCGGTGGCGGCTTCATCATGCTCGGCGGGCCGAACTCATTTGGAGTCGGCGGCTACTACCGCACACCCATTGAAGAAATTCTGCCTGTGCGCCTGAAGTCTCCCGATGAAGAAGAAAAGCAGAGCAGTGCGCTGGCGATTTGCATTGATCGCTCCGGTTCGATGTCGGGTGAAAAACTTGACTTGGCAAAATCAGCCTCAATTGCGACGGCAGAAGTTTTGACCAAGAGCGATTCCATTGGCGTGTGGGCCTTCGACAGTGAATCCCACGTCGTGGTGCCGATGACGAGGCTCACCTCCACGGCTGCAGTTGCCGGACAGATCGCCAGCCTCGCTGCGGGCGGTGGCACCAATCTGTATCCCGCGATGACTGATGCGCGCAATGCGCTCCAGCGCGTGAAGGCCAAGATCAAGCACATGCTCATCCTGACCGATGGTGAAACGACGGGGAGCGGCTACGAAGCGCTCGCGTCGCAGTGTCGTAGCGAGGGTATCACGATTTCCACGGTCGGCATCGGCCAGGACGTGCGGATGCCGTTCCTGCAAGCCATCGCGAGTCTCGGTGGCGGGCAGAGTTACAGCACAATGGATGCGAACGCGATCACGCGCATCTTCACTCAGGATACTTTGATGCACACCGGGCGCATGATTCGCGAGGAATCTTTTGAACCGAAGCTTGCAGAACATCATCCGATTCTCGCGGGCTGGGACAAATTCGAACCGCCGCCACTGCTGGGTTATGTGAAGACTTTGCGCAAGGCCTCCGCGCAAGTGCCTCTGGTCACAGACATTGGTGATCCGCTGCTCGCACACTGGCGCTTTGGATTAGGGAAAGTCACTGCGTTCACCAGTGATGCGAAAAGCCGTTGGGCGACATTATGGATCAGCCGATGGAGCGGCTTCAGCCAATTCTGGTCGCAATTGATCCGCGAAACCGCGCGACCTCCACAAGGGCAGAACATGGATTTGCGCTGCCAGCCGGAAGGCGATGAAGTTCGCGTCAGTGTGGATGCGCTCACCGATGCGGGCACACGCGGCAACAACGAGCGCGTCACCGCAGAAGTTTTTTTTGTGTCCGCAGATTCACTCGGCGCGCCGCTCAGGCCAGTGCAAACTCTCTCGTTCCGACAGAGTGGTCCCGGATTGTATGAAGGCGCGTTCAAGCCGGATCAAGCGGGCGTCTATCTCGTCCGGGCACAGAGCGGCGCACAAATGACGACTGCAGGCGTGGTGCATAATCCCGGCGGCGAAGTCAGCCTCGGCACCGTGAACAAAAAACTTCTGAGCGAAGTCTGTGCGATGACTGGCGGCAGCTATCTCGAAAATGATGCAAAGCTCGATCTCGCCCCAGCGAAGGCGAAGCGTTACGTTGAACTATGGCCGTATCTCGTGATTGCGATGTTGCTCCTTTTTCTCGCCGACATCGCGGCGCGACGATGGGAGCATGTCAGAGGAATCTGGGGGATGTTGTTTGATCGAAAGTAATCATGCACTACAGCGCGTAATGGCGTTGCTGCGATTGTGCGAGCTGAAGCACTTTACTGCTTTGACGCTTCACACTATTGGTGTTCGTTCTCCGGCTGCTGGCGGGAGATGATTCTTCCCACGCACTTCAGGAATGGTGCGCAAAATCAACAGCGATACGGCGGCAAATAATCCACTTAATGCGATCACCGCCGGGAAGCTGTGTGTCATTTGAAACACCATGCCGCTAATCCAGGCGGCGACGAGCAGGGCGATGGCCTGACAGAATGAAAGCAACGCGAGATAGGTAGGGCGACGTTTGATGGGGCAGAGTTCTGCGGTGAAGGTGAGATCGCCGACGCGATCAACAAAGAGTCCGAAGCCAAGCACAAAAAATGCGATGAGGAAGGCGGTGAAGCTTTGCAGGAAGGGGAGTGCGAAGCAGAGTGCGAGACACAGGGCGCGGGCCAGCATCATGGTCTCCCGACCTCCTTTGCGATTTCCCTGAATACTGGCGAAGGCACTGCCGAGCAA
>JAYVQB010000385.1:0-5465 GCA_043757085.1 Verrucomicrobiota bacterium | reverse complement strand
TTCCCGTTGTTGACGAGGGATTTTGCTACCGCATGGAATGTGGGAGCCGTCTTTTTAAGATCGTTCAGAGCGGCTTCCGTCCGCTTCGCCTCGCGCACGGCTATAAGCCCAAGTGCCGCGAAGAGCACGACAATGACGGCGGCAACCGCAGCCGCCCGGAAGATGCCACGGCGGTAGGCCTTGCGTTCGAGTTCAAGAGTGCGGGATTTTTCTAATTCGACAGCAGCTCGGCGTTCATCGAGGCGGAAGAGGCGATCCGCAAGATCGGCAGCACTCGGGAACCGCCGCGCAGGATCGCCATCCACGCATGTTGCGATGTCTTCGCGTAGAAGAGGGTCGGCTATATCGCGCTCCCAACCGGGGGCGAGCGGTTCATTTGGCATTCCAGTGACAAGTTGGTAAAGAAGAACGCCGAGCCCGTAGATGTCGCCTTGAATCGTGTAAGGCCGCCCCGCCTGATATTCCGGCGGGCTATAAGTCGGCGTGCCAGTGCTGTGCTGGATGGTCATCCGCGTGAAGCCCGCGCCGGTGATGCCCTCCCGCGCGAGAACGCCGAGATCAGCCAGCGTGCCGATGCCGAAGTCCACCAGCCGCGGGCGCACGCCTCCCTCGGGTGCGTCGAAGATGAGGATGTTGGTCGGTTTGATGTCCTTGTGTAAGACGCCGATGCTGTGAGCGGCGGCGAGTGCCCTAGCGGTGTGCGCGACGAGGGCGATGCGCTGGACGAGCGAGATTTTTTCGAGTCCACCCTCGCGCACCGCCCACTGGAGCAAGTTGCCGTGCGGGGCAAGGTCGCTTTCGAGATAAAAGGGCGGGGCATCGAGCTTGAGTTCGTGAAAGCGGACAATGTCGTCGCGATCTCCGAGGGCGGTGCGTAAGAGGCGCACGATAGTGACTTCGCGTTTGAGGGCGCGAAGACGTTCGTCATCGAAACAGAATTTGAAGGCGCGACGCTGGCTGAGCTTGGCGTGCTCGCCGGTCCACACTTCGCCAAAGCCGCCGGCACCGAGACGCTCGGTCAAGTGCCAGCCAGTGCGTCCGGGGATTTCGAGTCCAACAGCAGGACGCCAGCCGAGCGTCACCTCCTCTCCAAGGCGAATGGCGCGCCGTGCTTTCTCGCCGTCCGGCGGTGGAGTGAGCGGCGCAAGGCCATCCGCACCGACCTCAAAGATATCCATTGGCTCGTCGCGACCACTCAGCAAGTAAGGACCATGCGCGAGCCAGCGCAGGGGCGGCATTGATTTTCCCGCGACGGGCGGGTGCTCGCGTATGAAGTGGCGACCTTCATCGAACGGAAAGCGGGTGAGGAGGATTTGCCCGCCAAGTGCGAGGCTCATCACGCGGGCCGCGAGGTCTGCGGCGGGTGCGACGATGCCGCTGCCGCCCTCGGCCTCGATCATGGAAATTTCGCCAGCGTGAATGCCGACGCGCGTCGTCAGCGGCACCTCGCCCCACGGCTCCTCGCGCATGGCGTTTTGGAAAAGCAGCGCGAACTTCACGACCTCCGCAACACTGTCGCCCTCAGCGAAATAGCCGTCGCCCATGTTATGCAAAATGCGGACGCCTCGGCACTCATGCGCAATCCTCTCAAAGTGGGCGTTGTGGATGCGCAAAGCTGCGGCAAATGCCGGGACACCGTGCCGCGCTTTTAAAGCAGTGGAACCTACAATATCGGTGAAAATAAGAACGGAAAAGCGCGTCTGATAGCTATCCATGTATGCATATGTATCACTATTCCTCCTAGTTGCCGACAAATAATACAACCATGAATGAATAAAGATTAAGGGTTACAATTCAAAGCATCCACATCGCCCCAGCGGAAATGCTTTGAGATTGCCGCGCTGATAAATATCTTCGCCTGCCGCACGGATTCGATCAGTGAAAGCTTTTGCGCCAATCCAGCCGCGATGGCCGCTGAATAAGTGCAGCCGGTGCCGTGTGTTCGCACGCCATGAATGCGCTGTCCTTCGATCCACTGAACATCGTTGGCGTTAACCAGCACATCGGGGGCATCGTCGCCCATGAGATGCCCGCCCTTAAGCAGAACGGCGCATCCGTATCGTCGCACCAATTCCCTCGCACTGGATTCCATCGCAGACCGCGTCGTGATGCTGTTTCCCAGCAATACAGCCGCTTCCGCCAGGTTCGGTGTGATGAGTTTTGCGAAGGGAAACAAGCCCCTGACCAGAAGCTCCATCGCATCCTCATCCAGTAATCGCGTGCCGCTGGTGGCGACCATGACGGGATCAACCACCAAAGGCACACCGCGCACCGCCAGCGATTCCCATGCGCGGATCACGGCGTCAATTTGCTGTCTGCCACCGAGCATTCCAGTCTTCGCCGCCGCGATCGGAAAAGTTCCGGCCAACGTGCGAATCTGCGCTTCCACCATTTCCGCGTCGAGCAGATCGATGCGTTCCACTTTGCCGGGCACTTCTGCAACCACGGATGTGAGCGCGGTAAGTCCATAGCAACCCAGTGCAGTAAATGTTTTCAAATCCGCCTGCGCACCCGCGCCCGCCGAGCAGTCAGAACCGGCGATGCTTAGCACCACAGGCGGAGACTTGGGCGGCTGGAAGGCTTCAGGCATCTGGGATCAAGCATCATGCGCCGGACTTTGCATTCAGTTTTTTTGGTTTGCATCAAACGGCTTTCGAGTGATTGCTCCGTTGCGATCATGATCGAATCAAAAAAACCAACGCGATTCAAGGAACTGCCCGGACTCTGGGTTTCCGTGGATTCGGTCACGCATGAGCCGCACCTGAACAGCGACGAGGCACGCCCGCACCCATTTGTCTATCATCTATCCATTCACAATGAATCGGAATCAACCGTGACCATTCTCGGCCGCAAATGGATCGTCAGCGACGATCACGGTGGCACGCTGGTGGTGGAGGGTGATGGGGTCGTGGGACAAACGCCGCGCCTGGCGCCGGGACATTCCTTTAGCTACAACAGTTATCATGTGATCAAGCATCCCAGCACGGCCACGGGCACGTTCTTCGGTCAGACGGATGAAGGCACTGCCGTCCTCGTCCGCGTGCCGGAATTCACCATGGCTGTGCAGCAGCCGGGATGAGGCACAGTTCTGACTCGGTAACCAGCGCCTGCATCGCCGCGTCATGTGGTTCAGCGGGCACCGTTGAAAAAATCTGAACATCAAAAGCCACGCCCACGCGCAAAGCTCTGCATTCCGGGTTCCCAAACACGCGATCGTAATGACCCTTCCCCCGCCCCAGTCTGGCACCAACGTTCCTGCCAAAAGCCAGACCCGGGGTCAGCACCACGCCGAGTTCAGACACATTTAGCTTCGCCGCAGTCTCGCGCCTTGGCTCCAGAACGCCGAATTTTCCCGGCAGCAAATCCTCCACACCGCGCACCTGATACGCGCTCATCAAACCATTGTCCTCAATGGCGAAAAACGCCGCTCGCAGTCCGCGGTCTTTCAGCCAGGGCAGCAACGGCAGCAGGTCAGGCTCCAATTTGAATCCACTGAACAAGGCCACCGCGCCCCCTGAATTTGCCCACCCATCATTGTGCATCAGCCGGCTCACGATCTCCGCCGACCACTTGGCGCATTGGTCCGGCGTCAGGGCGCGGAGTTGCGCGCGCACGGATTGCCGGAGCGCGTCCTTGGCGTGGGAAAGGTCGTGATTGGTATCCAAAGAGAGACCGGGGCCGGGTTGAAATGGTGCTTGCAGCATGGCCGAAAAATCATACATTCCCAGCCGAATTGGCATTCTCCGTGCCTTTTTTACTTCCATGCTTCACGACCAGCATTTCCAGCCGATCAGCAAGTCTGCGCGTGCGAAGCATCGTAAGAAGCTCAAGAGCAACCTGAAGCAGTCCGAGCCCGATGGCAACCACGTCGGGTTGCGCCCCGCATTAGGTTGGCGGAAAAGGAACATCCGCTTCATCAACGACGTCCTCATCCCTCACCTGCTCACACCGCGTCTTCCCTCGGGCGAGTCCTTTGCGCTCCCCAATCTGGAAACAAACCAAATCGGTGTGACCTGGCTGGGTCATGCTGGATTCTTTGTGCAAATCGGCGGACAAAATATTCTCATTGATCCCAACTGGGCGCTTTGGCACGGGCCAATCAAACGTGTGAGTCATCCCAGCCTGATCGCAGCGGATTTGCCCTACATTGACCTCGTGCTCATCACCCACGCTCACTTCGATCACCTGCACCTGCCCAGTCTCCGCTCTATCGCCGCCGGACAGCCCATCATAGTTCCCAAGGGAGTCGGCAGCATCGTCAAAAAATGCGCCTTCAGCGAAGTCATCGAACTCGACCGCTGGCACAAAGCGCAGTTCCGGGATTTGGAGATCACGCTCACGCCTGCCAAGCATTGGGGTGCGCGCATGATCCACGATACCTACCGGCAGTTTGGCGGCTATCTCATTCGCGGCGGAGATCGCACCGTTTACCACTGCGGCGACAGCTCCCTCTTTGATGGCTTCCGCGAGATCGGCCAGCGCGCCCAGATTGATGTCGCGCTCATGCCCATCGGCGCCTATCAACCGCCCAGCGGACGCCCTGTGCACATGAACCCCGAGGAAGCGCTGGATGCGTTCGAGATGCTCGCCGCGCGCCACATGATCCCGATGCACTACGGCACCTTTCCCCTGAGCGGCGAGCCGATCCACGAACCCGCCGAACGCCTCGTGCGCGCCACCGCCGCGCGCCAGCTTGAAGACCGCGTGCTGCTGCTGCCCGAAGGACAGCCCGCGATTTTTTAACTCAAAGGAATGTTGCCCGCGTGAAGCCCAAGCTCACGCTCATAGCCGCCATGGACGGAAACCGTCTGCTGGCCAACGAACACGGCATCCCCTGGCATTTGCCGCGCGATGTCACCCACTTCCGCGAATACACCAAGGACAAATGGCTTCTGCTTGGAAGGCGCACCTTTGAAGAAATGCGCGGCTGGTTTCGTGAGGGTCACATGCCGCTCGTGCTAACCCGGCAAAATGATTTCAATCCAAGCATCGGATGCACCGTTGCCACTATCGCTGAAGCTCTGACGCTGGCCGGTCAAGCCGGCCAAACCGAACTCGTCTGCTGCGGTGGCGCGCAAGTCTATGCAGCAGCACTGCCCTACGCTGACCAGCTCGTTTTAACTCTGGCGCAGGCCACCTTTCCGCCTAGAACATCTCCCGTGTATTTTCCCGAGTGGTCGCCAAGCGATTGGATAATTATTTCAGAATCAACCTACCCTGCCGATTTAGAAAATGCCTGCGCCATGCGGATGGTGGTTCTACACCGAATAATAAAGCCACGGACAAAATAGTATTGCCTTCTACTTCCTAAGTTGATAGTCTCGTGAAATGAGAAGGAGCGAGGATATCTCAAGCATCCATCTTGGTTTCCAACTGGCACCGATGATCGACATCGTGTTCGTCCTGATGCTCTTCTTTATGGTCATGGCCGGTGCAGTCAAAATGGAACGCGAAATCAGGACGGC
>JAYVQB010000384.1:0-21285 GCA_043757085.1 Verrucomicrobiota bacterium | reverse complement strand
ACGCCTCAAGCAAACCAGATATAGCACATGAGATATACCACCACGCCCGTCACGGAAACATAGAGCCAGATGGGAAGCGTCCATCGGGCGATTCTTTTGTGCTTGTCAAAGCGTTGCCGCAAGGCCGGGATGATCGTCATGATGACCATGGGCAGATTGATGATGGCTAGGACGACATGCGAAATGAGCAGGGGAAAATATACTTTCCGGCTCCATCCGGTTCCGTTAAATCCAACATGGCCCGCCTTGAAATGATAGATGAGATAGCTGGTCAGAAAAGCCGTCGAGACCAGCAACGCGAGCACCATGAAAGCAATGTGGGCGGCTTTGCGTTTGTATTTTATGCACATCCAGCCGCAGATGAGCAGCACCGTAGCCACGGTGTTGAGCGTGGCATTCAATGTTGGGAGATCGCTGATTTGCATGGCGGAATAGAGAATTGATGCTCAGGAATTCTTTGTTCGCGCACCCTCACTGATGCGAACAAAAATCAAAGTGACGACACAAGCGGCCATCAGTCCAGTAAAGGCGTAAAACCACACCGGAGAGCGGCCCGTCTTGTTTTGCTCCGCCTGCAACGTGCGGATGTCTTTGCGAATTTTCTCCTGAAAGAACTCCCGCGCATCCTTATCCGGCGATCCAATGTCATAAAATCCTCTGACATGCCCGGCATGATCCACCAGGGCAACTTTCATGTCGTGGATGAACTTGTCGTCAGGAGAGAGACGATCCTTCTCCGGCACATCCTGCACATCCTGGAAGCCGAAATACCGGGTCATGTAAACACGCAACTCGTCCCGGTTGCCGTTGACGAACCACCAGTTGTCACCCTTGATGTTGAACTTGTCGGTGAACTCGCGCATTTGCTCCGGCTTGTCATCAGGGTCCACACTGACCGAGAGGAAATGAAGTGCGGGATCGGCGCCGACTTCATTGTAAAGCCTGAGCATCTCGCCCACCACACCGGGACAACCGCGCGGACAATGGGTATATACCCAGCAGGCCACCAGCACCTTTCCTTTCAAATCCTTGAGTTCGACCGTCTTACCACTGCGTTCGGTGAGCACGAGATTCTTTTCCAAACGGCTCAAAATGGGCAGCCGGGCCTGCTGCGACTCCGGCTTCAGCTTGATGACTAGATAATTCCAGAACACCACCATACCGAGCGCGATCACGATCACGGGAATCCAAATCGTCAGCGGATGAATGCGGGGCTTATTGTCGGGTTCGTTCATATCAAGAATACGTTTTGCTCAGCCTCGACGCCAGAAAATCGCGGTGCAGACCAGCAATGCCGGCAGGTAAATCAGCGTGAATAAAAAAAGCTTTCTCGCCGCAGCGCGATCACGGGTCTTCTGAAACCGAAGCGAAAGCGCGATGAGCACTCCATTGATCAGCAACGATGGAATGAGAAAGTATCCATTGGTTCGTCCAGACATCACCGGCAAAATCATCAGTGCGGCAGACAGAAGGGAGAAGATGAGCGCTAGTCGCGCCGTGCGGCTGCCCGTGTCATCTTCATTAGCCCACATGACAAAACCTCCTTTGAGGTATTCATCGCGATACATCCAGTTAATCGCCAGAAAGTGTGGCAACTGCCAGAGAAAGAGCAGTAGAAAAAGATATGCCGCGCCCGAGGTCATGAACATATCCAGCCGGAAATAAGCATCTGCTTCACTCGCTGCTCCTGCTGCGCCCGCCCAGCCGATGAGAGGCGGCAGTGCGCCGGACACTGCGCCGACAATGGTGTTCCACTCGGAACGTTGCTTCATAGGAGTGTAGATAAACAAATAAACCGCCAGTGTGAGCGCGGTGACGGCTGCAGATTCAATGTTCACCATCTTCGCCAAGTGAATCAGCGCAAATGCGCTCAACAGCCAGCCGATACCGAACGCGATCCCCGGCTCCATGCGACGTGATGGCAGCGGACGGTCAGCCGTTCTTTTCATGCGCGAGTCTGGCTCGATCTCCATGAGCTGATTAAACACCGCCGCGCCAAATGCAGCCAGCGATGCTCCGATGATCGTGTGGAGCAACAATCCGTAATCCACGCCCATTTTACTGTTGAGCCAGAATCCAAAAAAAGTCGTAATGATGACCAGTGCGCTGAGCCGGAATTTCGTAAGCGCAAGCAAGTCCGCGCGCGATACTCCGGTCGCCGGAACAGCCTTGAGTGATTCTTCTGCGCTCGCGATCTTCATGAATTGCAGATGCTAACGCAAGATGGCGCTCGCGCCAACATCGCCTTTAACAAAGTCCCGCCGAGTTCCCAACAGCCACAGGAAAAGTCCGCTCACCAGCAGCGACGACAGACCGATGTGGAAAATTTGCGCTACACGCACAATGCCAACCTGAGACAATACCAAGCCAAGCATCATCTGGGAGGCAACCAATGCAACGATTGATGACTCAAGCCACAGCAGGCGTCCGCGTGATTGCTTGATTTTTATCGCCAGCCAGATCGTGATGCCAAAAATGATCCAGGAAAAACTTCGATGCGCCAGATAGACCGTGCCCTGCTCGAGTTCCAGTGTCCAGGTTTGACGCGAAGCATTACCATGCAACATGGCCAGCCGGTCTGTCATTTCCCGAACTTGAGATCCCATCACACCCTCGATCACCACCAGAACAAACAAAACCAATCCCACGCGACGCAGCAAATCGGCGGTGCCGGACTTGAGTGGCGTCCGCCACGGCGAGGATGTCCCGCGCCAAGTAATAAAGACAAGGACACATTGCAGGAAAATGGCCAGGGCCATGTGCAGCGTCACGATGCCGGGCTTCAAACCGCTCACCACGACACGCGCCCCGAGCCATGCATTCACGCCTACTAACAATAGAGCCAGAACAGATGCCCAGAACACCGATGGACGACTTTGTCGCAATTGTCCAAACGATGCACCAAACAGCGCGAGCACAATCACTCCCACCGGCACGGTGATAAGTCGGTTGATGTATTCCACCCATGTCGCGACTGGATCAAAGTTAGCCCGCAATGACTCATGCGTTATCGTGGAGGGATCGCGGCCCAGTCGAGCTGCTTTGGCGCGAAATTTTTCGAGGTCAAGCTTTGTGAAATCAATATCCTCCGCCTTCGTGGGCGGCACCCAGCACCCGTAACAATGCGGCCAGTCGGGACAACCAAGGCCGGAACCTGTGGCGCGAACCACTGCACCGGCAAAGATCAAAGTCTCCACCGCGATGAACGCGGTCAAAGCGAGACGCTGGAATCTGCTCCAGTTCACTGGCCGGAAACTGACGCCGTGTGTGCAGCGGCTGGAGCTGCGTCAGTTTGCACTTTCTTCAATGCCTCCTCGCTGTTCTCCTTCATGAAGGCGTCGAATTCCTTCTGCTCGACAACAATCAACCGGGCCTTCATCTGGCTGTGACCGGGGCCGCAGAGTTGTCCGCAAATGATGTCCCATTCACCCACTTTGGTCGGTTTGAACCAAATGTGCGCCCGCACGCCGGGAGTGGCATCTTGCGCCATGCGCATGGAAACGAGGGCCAGATTGTGAATCACGTCCTTGCTGGTGACATCAATGATGACGGGACGATCGACAGGAATGGTCAGGGCACTGCCCTTGATGAAGTCGTCCTTGCCGTTGGGGTCCTTCATGTCACGGCCTATGACATTGCCGTTGGCGGCATCCACATACTTGATTTCAATGTTTCCCGGGACGCCATCAAGGCCGGGATACTGGAAGTTCCAGTTAAACTTCTCCGCCACGGCGCGCAATTTCAGAACATTGGCTCCGGTCGGATACTGGTCCGAACGCTCACCCCAAAGAGGAAACGCGAATCCAAGCAAGAGAATGATTTCCACAATGACGACGCCGATTTCAATGTGAGACGATGCGTGACCGCGAACTCCAGTGTAATCAGCCTTGGGCTGGCGATCCTTGCGGAACTTGGTAAACACAATGACTAGAAACACTGACCAGCCGACGAAAAGCGCCAGCATGAACCAATGCACAACTTCAAGCATATGATCCACCATTTCCCCGTGCTCCGAAGCAAGTGCGGGAATGCCGAGAAATTTGTTGAGGGTAAACAAGGCGAGCATGGGAGTCACGTTCATGACAGTATCACGGAAGGGTGTTGGTGTGTTGGCGCTGTTTGCGCGCGAAATTGAAGATGATTTTTAGAAGCAGCCCGAGCATCAGCATGACCACGACAACCATGAAAAGAATGGCCATGTTTGCGGCACGAGCCACGTCAGTCCCCTGGTCGGGTAGGCAGGTGGCACAGGCCATGATAGGTGTGAACAGGTTCATGTCAGACTATGATGGTTTTGCTCTTTTTGATAACAAACCACAAACCGTATGCCAACAGGGCAAGGGCCAGTGAACCGCTGAGATTTCCCAGTGTCGCTGCCCCAAGGCGCTGGGCACTTTCAGCATCCCACACACACCATGCCCAGAATCCACCGGCGCAAAGAAACGCAAGTGCGATGAAGATGATGTGGAAGCCCTTGAGCGACATATTAGTGGTTTAAAAGACGTAATCCTTGAGGGGGTCTGACCAATGAAGATACGTTAGAAAGAACAACCCAATCACAAATACCAGCGTGAATACGAGAAACTTATAGATAAGACCTCGTTCACTCTTTAGGTGCATAAAGATCAGTGCCACCAGGCTGGCCTTGAAGGCGGCAATTAAGAGACCAATGGTGATGTTACGGCCGTGACTGCCGAAATCCACATATTGGAGCCAGACGGTGAGAACGGTAAAGACAATCAGCAGCCCCCCAATTTTCCAGACCGTTTTGGACTGTTTGGCAAAGTATTCGGGACTGTCGTGGTCGTGATGATCGTGTGACATGGTGATTCAAAGAAATGACTTACATGAGGTAAAGAAGCGGAAAGAGAAAAATCCAGACAAGATCGACAAAGTGCCAGAAAAGACCACCCGTTTCAACTCGATTGGCCAAACGCTCAGGGTCTTCCTGAAACATCTTTTTACCAAAGATAAGGAAGTAAGACAACACGATGGCACCGCCAATGACGTGCAGACCATGCAGACCAGTCAGGGCAAAGTAAATGGCGAAGAAGTTATTGTATTTGGGGGTGAAGTTGGAGTAGAAATGGATGTCCTTTTTCTCAATTGCGATCTCCGGATGATCGTGATGTCCGCCACCTTCCGCGGCATGTGCAGGCGCGCCATGACCGACACTCTCCGCTGCCTTGTGGGTCTCCTTATCCTTGCTCTCGGGTTTGGCTTGATGATCCGATGCGGATGATTCATGAAGACTGATCTCCATGGTGAACGCCTCACGCACAAAGTCACCGTTCTTGAGAGGTTCCTGGGATTTGTGTTTCTCTCCAAACTCCTTGGATTGCTCCTGATTGTGTTTCACGAATTTATCTTTCCATTCAGGCCCGAGAACCTTCCATGCGTCCGCGTTAGATACATCAGCTGCCGCATTGCTGAGTTTTGTTTCATGGACTGGGATAAGGCGACGGAGGTCAACCTTGTCCACCAGAAGACGCATGGTGTCGTCTTCCAGGGTGCCTGTGATTTCCGTGCCATCGCGGAAAGTTGCCTTTTTCTGGTCATAATTCGCCAAACGCGCAGGCTCGATATTAAATTTCAGAGGTGCGACAGCCGTGAGTTTGATGGTAGGTTTTTTGGCCTTGATCGCTTCCGCAAGAAGTTGCGCCACTGCACTGCTATTGAGAGTCACGGACTTGCCGGACTCGTCTTTGAACTCAGGTTTGCCGTCCACCAGATATTTCAGGAAACCTGCATCCGACGCCGGATTGACCAGGCTGATGCCCATGAGTCCAACGTCATTCAGTCGGGTGGACAACGTTACGGTGGTGACATTGCCGAATTTGACGAGGTATTCATTGTTGAGGAGGTGCCCTTCCAGCACACTTCCATCGTTAAGCTGGACACCGTAGTGATGGAATTTGTCGTTGTATTCAACTGCCTTAATGCACATGAACGCACCTGCGCAGGCGATGGTGAGCGTCATCCAGATTTTAAACATGCCCCACTTGCGCATTTTCAAAGCCAGCCATGCCTGCAGCACAGTGACTGAAGAGAAAATAAGCACCAAAGTGTTAATGAATCCCCATCTGACCGTAAGCACATGAACCGGCCATGGAAAGTCAGCGCCAATGCGCAGAAAGATATAGGCGGAAAACAGACCGCCGAATAGCATGACCTCAGAGGCTAGAAATAGCCAGATGCCAACCTTTGCATTCCAAAGGCCGGTATCGGGGCGGGCTTTAACTGTGTAAGGAATATCCATCAGAGAGAGAGTGTTTAATTTGGCAAGATTTCAGTGATACTCGGTTCAATGCTCCGCGTGGGTGAGCTTGTCCTCCACCTTCGCCCCATCGGGCAAGAATTGCGGAGTATAGTCTCCTTCTGCGCCCGGAACGCTGTATTCATAGGGATTGCGGTAAGCCACTGGTTCGTGAAGGAAGTTACCGTGTCCCGGAGGTGTCGGCGTATCCCATTCCATCGTCGTGGCCTGCCAAGGATTGTCACTGGTAACTTTCTTACCACCCTTGATGCTAAAGAACAGATTGTAGATAAAAGGAACTTGGGCAATGGCCAGTCCCCACGCGGCGAATGACATCAGCGAGTTCAATCCAATCATGGTCGATTCCACATGAACGCCAAAAACTCCTGCGACATGTGCCCAGCCCTGGCTGAACCAGTTGCTCACGCTTGTCGTGTCCTCAAAGGCCTTGCCACCGTCATACCAGCGTCGATGAAATCCAGCCATGCCCTGGATCATCATCGGAGCAAAGAGCAGATTCATGAAAACCAAAGACGGCCAAAAATGCAGCCTGCCGAGTTTTTCGCTCATGAAACGGCCAGTTATCTTGGGATACCAATGATATATCCCGGCAAATAATGCGAAGAGTGTTCCGGGTGCGACCACATAATGGAAGTGTCCGATGACATAGTAAGTATCATGCAAGAAAATATCGATTGTATTAAAGGCCAGAGGCAATCCCGTTAATCCGCCGATACCGAACATTGGCAAAAACGCGCAGGCAAAGAGCATGGCCGTATTGAACCTGATGGAACCACCCCAGAGCGTGATCATTAGACAAGTGAGCAGAATGACAGACGGCACGGAAATAAGCACCGTTGTAATCTGGAAGAAGGTGCTGACCACTGATCCCATGCCAGTAAGATACATATGGTGCGCCCAAACGATGAAGCTCAGGAATCCAAGAACCAGAACCGCATAGATCATGGTCTTATGCCCCCACAAAGGGCGACGAATATTGCAAGGTATGACCTCAGCCACGGTCGCGATAGCGGGAAGAATCAGAACGTAAACTTCAGGGTGGCCGAGAAACCAGAAAAGATGCTGATACAACAAGGGACTGCCGCCTCCGGAAATATCGAGATGGCGGTTGGCCTCAACGAGACCGGTAGGCAGGAAGAAGCTGGAACCGAAGACCCGGTCGAATAACTGCAGGATCGCCGCGACTTCCAATGGCGGGAATGCCAGCAAAAGCAGGAAGCCGGTCACCAACATCGCCCAAACAAAAAAGGGCATCCGCATCCAAGTCATGCCTTTGCATCGAAGATTCAAAATGGTCGTGACGAAATTCACCGCACCCAGCAGTGATGATGAAATGATCAACACCATGGCCAGCAGCCATTGGGTCTGACCAGTGAAGAAAATGTTTTTCACATCAAGATACTGCACCGTCGTGGCCAATGGAGAGTAGTTCGTCCATCCGACCTGGGCCGCGCCGGTTGGCATAAAGAAGCTCAACATCATCATCACACCGCCGACGAAGAAGAGCCAGTAACTCCAAGCGTTCAGCTTGGGGAACGCCATGTCAATGGCACCGATTTGAAGCGGGACGATGTAATTGCCGAAAGCTGCAAACCCGAGTGGCACAACGCCAAGAAACACCATGATGGTGCCGTGCATGGCTCCGAACATGTTGTAAATGTCCGGGCTGACTACACCGCCGGGCGTCCAGCGTTCAAAGCCGCGCACCAGCCAGCCAAAATGCTCAGTGAGCCATACAAGTCGGCCCGGATGGGCTGCATCATAAAACCACGACAAGAAAGGAAGCGGCTGACCGGGGAAGGCAATGCTGTAACGCATCACCATCATCAGGAAGAATCCAAACAATAGGAAGGCCATGGCCGTCAGGCCATATTGCAATCCGATAACCTTATGGTCCGTGGAGAAGATGTATTTCCACAGGAAACTTTGTTTCGGATGTGCGTGGTCATGCGCGTGATCCGAGCTTTTCAGCTCTTCGTGGGTGATCGCAGTGGCGCTCATTTAGATTAGTTTGGTGGAATTATTGATGTTCAGAAAATTACTTGGATGCAGGAGCCGGAGTTGGGGTTGCTGTCGCCCCAGGTCCGGCAGGGATTTCACTGGGCACGTTCTTGTCTTTGCAGTCTTCAAGTTCAGCGGCTGTCCAAGGAGTAGGGTGATTTTCAATGTCCTTGCGGACTTTGGTTATCATTTCTTTGGTGACCATCGTGCCTTGATTACCCCAACTATTACGAACGTAAGTAAGCACGGATGCAAGTTCAGCATCAGAAAGATGCCCCTGCGTGGGCATGACGTTGTTGTAGTTTGCGCCTTTGACAGTTACCGGCCCCATGAGTCCGCGCAGAACAATCCGCGCAGAACGCTCGGTTCCTCCTCTCACCCACTCTGAACCCGCAAGTGGCGGAATGAGACCGGGCTGCCCCACGCCCGTGGCTTGATGGCACCATTGGCAATTATTGAAGACCGTTGCGCCTTTTTTCATCGCATATTGAAAGGGATCAAGTTGAACCACTGCGCCCTTGTCAATGGGTCTGACATCTTCTGGCTTCCCGGCAAAGGGACTGCTCTTATCAAAATCAAATCCACCCACCAGGGTGTTTGCGCCAATGTAACCACCACCGAAAATCATGACGACCCATGAGGCCACGAACACCCAGATTGGCGTGGGTTCACGTCCAGGCTGGACATCAGGATTCTCGCGCTTCACAGCGGAGTGAAGACGATCAAGGTCAGTGTTATCGTAGTTCTGCGGCTGGTTTTCGTTCATGGCAGATTATTTTTTGCAGTTTCGGCGACCACTTGGCCGGGAACTGGGGCATCTTTCCTTAGAGACAAAATGTAATCCACCAAGTCCTCCGCATCCGGAGTGGGGATAACTTCATACTTCGAGTTTGAAGGCGCATGAGGAATCTTCAAGGCATAGGCGGACCCCTTACCTTCCTTCAACCTGTAAATATACAGATGCCGGAAGCTTGGCATGATGCTCCACTTATGATCGGCGCGTGGAGAGTAGAGTTGAACATGCAGGGCGTTGCGATCAGCCTTGCCGTCTTTGTCGGTGAACCTATAGCCTACATTAGCCAGATCGGGACCATTGCGCTGAACACCCAGGGGTGCCACAGGTTCGCCAATATAGTCTCGGGGAGTGCTGGGGCGCACAGCGTCGCGGGGAACAGCACTTTGATCGCTGCCCCAGCCTTTTTTCCAGCCATCACCGATTCCAGCAAAGGAAGGACGTATCATCTGGGTGTGACATTGAACGCAGCCTTCACGGGCATATACCAACTGACCTTGGCGATTGATTCCTTTGCCGGGATAATATCCTTCCACGCCATCGCGTTCCTTGTCATAGGCGATGGGCACCAGTTTTTGCGCCCGAAGCGCGGGTATGACAATCAACAACAGCCACGGCAAACCGAAGCTGAAGACCAAGCCGAGAATAAATTTGCGGAAACTCGTCATGCTATCGTGAAAAATGGGTTAGGCGGTTGCGTGAGCGTCGTCATGCTTGCGATGAAGAAGTGTAGGGGCCACGCTGCGGCGACCAAGCCCCAGCACCATGAAACCCAAGTGAATGAAGAACCAGAAATTCGACCAGAGAATAAACACCCACGCCAGAGTGCGACCGATGAGATAGCCGCGGGCATTAACAATGGAACCAATGAATGGCAAGTTCCAGTTGGACGGTGCGTTGATGCTCTCACCTTGTGCAAGCCCGCCGACCAACATGCAAACCACTAAGGTGGCGATGCCATAGACTGAGAACCAGAAATGATTGCGAATGAGGCGCGCACTGAGCCACTCGCAGCCGGTAAGTCTCGGGACGATATAGTAGATCGCGCCAAACATAGTCATGCTGAAGAATCCATAGATGGCCAGTAAGTGAAATCCATGCTCCGCGTAGGTGAATTGCATGGTCGAACCCGTCCAAAATGTTCCCAGCAATGCTGCCACCAAGCTCGCCAACAGATAACTGAATGACCCTACAAATGTGAATCGCAGCGTCGGACTGGTTTGGATCATCCCATGCTGACCGACAGTGGTCAGGTGGTGATTCAAAGCCACAATGCCCGCTGGAAGGAGCATGAAGATAGCCGCCGTCCCGCCAATGGCCGGCATCCATGCCGGGAGCGGGCCGCACATATATTTTTGGAATCCAGTCCAGCCTCCCAGAACTGCAAGACCCCAGAATCCTATGAGGGCAAGCTGGTAACTGGCGATAGGTTTGCCAGTGATCTTGGGGATGAAATAATAGCAGGAGCCGAGCCCGACCGGCACGAAGAACAGCATGATAAGTGTGTTCACATACCAGGCATTGATGCCTGCACCCATGACGCCGAGTGGCGCATGCAGAGACCAATGGTTCAGAAAGAGATTAGCCGTGGCATAAATCCAAGGAAACCAGAAGCATGCGCCGAGCACATACCACGGCGTAATCATGAAACCCTGCTCATTGCGGGAGCGGACAAACATGCTGACCAGACGCCAGGCGATCATCATGAAGGCTACAAGCAGCAAGGGCCATACATAGGCGGGATATTCCAGCCACTGAAGCGCAGTGCCGGAACCAAATAGGATGCCCAATTCACCAAGGGTAACACCGACATTCCAAAACACTGCCGCCGTTACCATGACGCCTGCGCCTTTTTCCAAGACAGCTCCACATCGGCGGGCCATCAACCAAATGCTGGCACCGAGTCCGGCTTGGATGGCCCATCCATAAATGAGGGCGTTCATGTGCGCGGGCTGAAGCCGACCATAATTGAGAAACCAGAGATAACTGCGATCAAGAAACTCCGGTGCATAGAGCTTCACCGATGCCACCAGTCCCATGATCGTCGCACCCAGCAACCACATGGCCGCGTTCGCGAATAGAAACAGAACTGGGAAGCGCACCGAGCGGTCAATGGCCGCACGGCGAATGCTGTCGTCGCCCGTCATGGCGCTGTTAGGGGTGGTCTCCATAGATTTGATGCGAAAAATTTATTGGGGGTTGGGGACCGGCGCGGCAGGAGTTGGCGCGGGCACGGCGGAAGCTTGTTTGATGGCCGTAGGTGAGCCGGTAACCACGACCATCGTCGTCTCGACTTTGCGTGTTTTGATCTGAGTCACAGCAGAATTAATTACGTCTGCG
Source organism: Verrucomicrobiota bacterium (assembly GCA_043757085.1). GTDB lineage: Bacteria > Verrucomicrobiota > Verrucomicrobiia > Verrucomicrobiales > Verrucomicrobiaceae > VFKE01. The sequence goes on along the minus strand of JAYVQB010000384.1, from coordinate 9,874 downwards.
GCGTTTTTTTTGAGACCATATTTCTCAATCAGTGCATCCTGCTCGGCAGCGACATCCGCCTTTTTTTTGAGTCGTTCTGGAGTAAGGGGGTCTGTCGGTTTGCCGCCAGCAACACCTTGCAAGATCGCAGCAATAACGGCAAAGCTGGCAAAAGCAGCCAGCACACCCACAAAGATGGACCATGGGCTGGAAGTTGAAGTTGTAGAAGTGGAGGACATGATAGGATCAGTTGACGGCAACCACAGATTCAAGCAGTCGCGGATCACGGCAAGGATAAAGACTGGCTTTGCTGAGGCGGCGCAAGAAGGCCCAGCCGCAAATGCCGCCGATACCCACGAAGGCGACCACATCACCTAGCCAGGCGCCCGGGAGCCAGAGCAAGGGGTCGCCATGATAACCAAGTCTCGCGGCATTCGCGCCGGAAGTGAGCGACGGTCCGCGCTCGGGAATGATCAGCCAGTAATAATCAACGATGTGCATCAACAACACCCACGCGCAGACCCAGTTCATGGTATCCGGAACTTTTTTGCGACCGGCAGAAAGTAAAATGACGAAGGTGATGACGAAGTGTCCCCACACAAGGACGTTGCTCAGATGCCACCAGCCTTCAGTATTCCTCAACAAGAAGAAGCGCGTCTCCTCAGTGATATTTGCATACCAGATCAGGAAGAACTGGCTGAATGCGATGTAGCCCCAGAAGATGGTGAACGCCATTAGCAGTTTGCCCATCAAATGGTAATGTTCCATCGATACGGTCTTTTTCAGATAACCCTGACTGCGGACATAGGTCAAGGCGAGGATCGACATCGCCATGCCACCCCAAGCGCCACCAGCAAAGATATAAACACCCCACATGGTAGAAAACCACGTGAAATCCATCGACATGATCCAGTCCACGGCACTGAAAGTTACGGCCAGAGCATAGATAAGCAGCGGGAAGGCACAAATGGCGCGGGCATTAAAGGTATGCTTGAAGTTGCCATCGATGTCCTGTTGGATCGACCACTTGCGCAAGATGGTTATCATGCCGCCAAGGAATGCAAAATATAGGACAGCGCGAACATACCAAGCTGTGGTGTTGAGATAGCCGAATTTGCCGACCAACACATGCAAATGCGGGTTTGATTCAGACATGTGGTGCAGGGCGTCACGAGTTGTCTGACCATGCTCTGAAGCATGATGTGCCGCCTCCTTGTGGATGGTCATCCACTCCCAGAGCGAATCCTGAATCGCGGGAATGAGCAAGAACGGCAAGGAGAACAAAGCCATCCATTTCACATTGGCTCCCAAATTCTCAAACAGTCGGCGCACGGTCACACTCCAGCCGGAGTTGGAAAGATGCTGGAGCATCGTCCAGAAGATACCGCCATTGGAAATCGTGAAGTAGAAGAAGAATGCAAACAGCCAAGAGTAAGCAAACTCCGCCTGTCTCTGAGCGCCAAGGATGCCCGTCATGTAGAGGACAGAAACGCCGAGACCGATGATGCCGGCAATCAAAAGGGCGCCATTGAATTTCGACACTTTCGCCAGATCAAGGCGTTCGCCGTCGCGCGGAAGATCGTCTAAGGTGATGGAATGAGAGCTCATCGGTAATAATTATTTGGCCGGCGTCTTGGAGGCCATTTGCAGCGTGCGAACATAAGCAACAATGGCCCAGCGATCCGATACAGCGATGTTCGCGCCATAGGCTCCCATCTGGTTCCAGCCGTTGTTGATCACGTCGTAAATCTTTCCATCAGGTCGGTAGGCGGGATTGCCGGGAGCATCAAATCCGGGTCCGGTAAGATCAGCAGGAAGCACATTGGAGTATTTGGTGAATATGCCTTTGCCGTTGCCCGCCTGACCGTGGCATACGGCACACTGGATGTTATATCGTTCCTGACCGCGCTTGATAAAAGCTGAATCCACTTTGATTTCCGGAGGAAAACCATCTCCATAGAAGTCACCCATCTTGCCCGTGTAATAGTAACCCGTTCCGTGCGTAAACTCGTAGTCTTGCGCCTCAAATCCGGCGCTCGCAGGGTGATGAGGCATCTGGAAACCAATCGGGACGGTTCCCGCCACCGGCTTGCGCATGGCCTGACCGTCATCAAAGAAGTTACTGGGCTGCTGGTATTTCACCTTAGCCTGGTCTTTCATGTCATTGAATATCTGATAGGGCGACTCTTCGAACTTGTGCCCGCGGAAGCCGGCAAAGCTCACGATGATGATCCCGGTAAGGATGTAACTGAGGAAGAAATATTTCATGATCCTTCGTGATTACAGTTCGTCCTCGACCAGTTCGATGTTGCGGGCGCCGATGCTTTCCAGAAATGCCTTGGTCTCGGCCTGATGAAATTTAGGATCCCGTGCCTCAATGCAGACAAAGAAGCCGTCGTCCGAGAATTTCTTGAACTGCTTGGAAGCAAACAAAGGGTGATTAAGTCTGGGAAGCCCCATCAGGGCGAAACAGCCAAACAGGGCCGTAAAAGCTGAGAGCAAAATCGTCAACTCAAACATGATCGGGAAGAAGGCAGGCGTGGTGTAGATATTTGCAGGCTTGGCCTGAACTACCGTGGGGTAGAGAATGCACTGCGTGATGTAGGCTAGCAAGAAGGCAGTAGTAGTGCCGGTCGCGCCTCCAATAAATACAAACCAGGGAAGAATGGAGCGCTTCACGCCCATGGCTTCATTAAGACCGTGAATCGGGAACGGCGAATGCACATCCCAGCGCTGATAGCCCGCGTCACGGACTTTTTCAGCGGCATGGAAGACATCCCCTGCCCCGCTGAATTCAGCGAGGTATCCGTGGACTCTTTTGAGGGTGGTTCGTGACATGATCGTGTGCTCCTCTCCCGATTAGTGGTTTGTTGCGGCGGCAGAGCCGAGTTCAAGTTCGCGCGGTCCGCGCTCGGCGTGGGCGTCGTGATGCGGATTGCTTTCCGGCAAGACCCCTTTGACCTCGGCGATGGCGATCACCGGTAGGAACCTGATAAAGAGCAGGAAATTCATCATGAAGAATCCGAACGTGCCGATGAAGGTCCAGTTATCAACCCAAGTGGCATGGAATACTCGCCATGATCCCGGCATGAAGTGACGTTCCAGTGTGGTCACGATGATGACGTAGCGCTCATACCACATGCCAGCGTTCACGCACATGCAGACCAGCATCACGGCCACGAGATTTTTCCGCGCCCATTTGAACCAGAACAACTGTGGCGCAAAAACGTTGCAGGAGAACATGGCGTAGTAATACCAAACTGAGGGACCATAACGCGCTCTCAGCAGGAATGCCTGACCTTCATATGGACTGGCGCTGTAATAGGCCATGAAAAGCTCCATGCAGTAGGCGTAACCAACAATCGTCCCGGTAAGCAGGATGATCTTGGTCATATTATCGATATGTTTTTCCGTGATCAAATCCTGCAATCCATAAATGGATCGCGCGGGAATCATCAGGGTCAGCACCATGGCAAAACCGCCGAAGACTGCGCCGGCCACAAAGTAAGGCGGGAAGATCGTAGTGTGCCAACCGGGGACAACTGAAGTGGCGAAGTCGAACGAAACGACGGAGTGCACCGAAAGCACCAGCGGCGTGGACAAAGCGGCGAGAAGTAAATAGGCCATCTCGTAATGGTTCCATTGACGGTTACCACCGCGCCAGCCCAAGGCGAACATTCCATAAAGTGTCTTCTTGATGCCAGCCTTGCAGCGATCACGCAGAGTCGCCAGATCAGGAACCAGCCCGAGATACCAAAAGACAACGGAAACCGAGAAGTAAGTCGAGACAGCAAACACGTCCCAAAGCAGCGGCGATTTGAAATTCTGCCAGATGGCGTTCGCATTTGGAATAGGAGCGAGGAACCACACCATCCAGACGCGACCGACGTGGAAAGCCGGGAACAAACCGGCACACATAACCGCGAACAACGTCATCGCTTCCGATGCGCGATTGACCGCCGTGCGCCACTTCTGACGAGTTAGGAAAAGAATAGCGGAGATAAGTGTTCCGGCATGACCGATACCGATCCAGAAAACGAAGTTAGTGATGTCCCATGCCCAGGCAACCGGCTGTTGCTGGCCCCAGACACCGACGCCAGAGGCGATAAGATACACAAAGCAAAAGGCCATGATGCCCGTCAAGATCACCGACGGGATAAAAAGATACCACCAGAGCTTAGGCTGACGGTTCTCGACAATTCCGCAAATGCGATTGGTGATCCAACTGTAATTGCGATTGTTCAAGACCAACAGCTCACGCTCAAGAATGCGTGGCTGGGCTGGCGCGGAAGCTGTTGCGGTGTGCTCCATGGTTCAATAATTCAAGCTTTGTTCAGGCTGGCCTCGCCGGTTTTTACTTTGCGATCACCGCCCGGCATGAGCGGGTTGACGTTGCGGATGCGCGCGAGGTAGCTGGTGCGCGGGCGGGTTCCGATGTATTTCAAAACTTGGTAGTTACGAGGCGAATCCTTCCAGCGGTTCACGGTTGATTCTTTGTTGGCCAAGTCGCCAAACTCAATCGCTTCTGCAGGGCAACTGGCCTGACACGCCGTTTTGACAGAATCAACTGGCACCCGGAGATTGTTTTTGTCGTCACGCCCAATGCGTCGTTGGTTGATCTTGGCGGACTCAAGTCGCTGCACGCAGTATGTGCATTTCTCGATCACGCCGCGCATACGCACGGTGACGTTAGGATTCTTCTGGAGGCGTCCCGTTTCATTCTGGGTCTTCTCTCCAAGCGGACCTGCATAAAGATTTGGCACCTTACCGACAACTGGAAGCGTGGTTTCGATCAGCGGGTTGCGCTTGTTGTAATCGAAGTAATTGAAGCGGCGCGCGGTATAAGGGCAGTTATTGGCGCAGTAACGAGTGCCGATGCAACGGTTATAGGCCATGGCATTGAGACCTTCTTCAGTGTGGACTGTGGCGTTGACCGGACAGACGGTTTCACATGGAGCTGATTCGCACTGCTGGCAGGCGACGGGCTGGTGAATCATCTCGGGATTTTCCAGTTCTTCGATGTCCGCCACGCCGCGATCCTCCACACCGCCGCTGGTGGAGAAGTAACGATCCATGCGGATCCACTGCATGACACGGCCACGGGCAACTTGATCCTTGCCAACAACCGGAATGTTGTTCTCGCTCTGGCAGGCGACAATGCAGGCGGAGCAACCAATGCACTTGGCAAGGTCGATGACCATGCCCCATTGGTGTTCGTTTTCGTAATCGAAGCCGTCGGGATTCTCCTTGGATTTGATGCCGACACGACCTTTGTAAAGTGTAAGTTCAGCGGGCGGAATGTGAGAATCCATGCCCTCTGTCTGGGCAAAGGTTTCCTCTTTATCGAATCGTTCCTTGGTGCCTTCGCGAACCTGGGCGCGACCTTCCATCGTGTAATTATCCTGAGTGATGGCCAGTTCGTAATTGCCACCAGCCTTCTCCACTTTGGCACCACTCAGCACAAATGAATCGGAGCCGGAGCGCAGGGCGTAGGCATTAAATCCACGCTCATTACCGACGACATTGAAAGACTTCTGTCCATAACCCAGAGGAATGGTCACTGAATCATGGGCATGCCCGGGGGCGGACAACGCAGGGATGTTCAATGAAGCTGCGCCGAGTGTAACCTTGACGAAGTCACCATCCTTCTTAAGGCCAAGTGCCGCAAAGGTTTTCGGACTAAGCCACGCAGCATTGTCCCAGGTAAGTTTCGTGATCGGATCCGGCGCTTCTTGCAGCCAGGCATTGTCAGCAAAGCGACCGTCCCACATTTTCGCATCTGGTGTGAGCACGATTTCCATCGAGTCTTTGGAGATCGAGGCTGGCTTATCCGCCTTGCCCGTGATCGTTGAGAGACCGGACGAATTAAATGCAGCGGATGCCTTGGCAGAAGTCACGCCTGCGAGGAATCCATCGCGCAGCGTGTTATTCCACTTTTCATCATCCCAACCACCGGCAATTTTGGCAAATGTAGCCTTCACAGCATCATAGGCGGCGTCGCTTTCAGGTTTGGCAGGAACCGCATCCTTGGCGGCTACGGAAGCAACAGGTCCGAGCTTTTTCCGACCGAGCAGGGAAAGCAAAATATCGTTGACGGATGCACCGTCGAACAGAGGCTGAATCATTGGCTGAACGACTGAGTAAGTGCCGTCAGCAGAAAGCACATCGCCCCAAGACTCCAGGTAATGCGCCGCCGGCAATGCCCAGTTCGAATACTTGGTGGTATATTTGGGGCGGTCTGTCAGGTGAGTCACTATCGGACGCTTTTCAGGTCCCTTGAGCGCAGCGAAAACTTCATTCGCATCATAGGCCGGATCGCTTTCCGTGAGGACGATGAGATGCTCGATTTTCTTCGCCTTCAAGTCTGCCTCAAGTTCGGCCGCAGACGCCGCCTTGTAACCAGACTCAGCTTTGACAGTCTCCAAAGTGGCACCCAATGCACCAAGGGCGTTGTTGATTCCCAAAACGAGCGCGTGAACCGCCTGACTGTGGCGCGGCCCGGCCAGAACGAGCGACTTGCCCTTGTTCTCAAACAAATCTTTCGCCGCTGGAGCAATCCATTCGCGCAGCTTCACATCCGCTCCCGCAGCCAAAGTAGTTGCCGCCTGTTGCAGAGAAGCGTCACCAGACAATTTGCCCACTTCCTCAGCCAGCACAGCGGCGGCCACAGGAATCATGGAAGCAGCCAGAGGCTTGCGATGATCGCAGATGCCACCGGTCAGTGTGTAGCGGTTTTCCAAAATGTAGAGGCGGTTCATCGACTCGCCTTTTTTTTCTGGCGCACGACGCCTCATGAAATCGCGAGTGGCGGTTTCGGAAAGGGTGTCGAGACCGACGAAATCACAGTCGAGTGAGAACACGCGATCGGCCTGGGCGAACTTAGGCAACAAGGCCACGCCCTCACCGAGCAGCGCTTTCACGGCAGCATCATAATTGGCGCGGTGAATCGGCTCGTATTCGAAAATTTTGGCCTTGGGGCAAGCCTTCGCAAAATCCGCCAGCAATGCTGCGCGAGTGGGCGAAGTGCTGGGGTTGAGCAACAGCGCAGTGCCTTCACCGCCATTTGTCTTCCATGCTTCGATCCACTCACTAACGTCCTTTTGGAAATGACTCCAATCCTTCTCTTCCCCAAGATATGTCGGCTTTTTGGCGCGCTCGGGATTGTAGAGGTCAAGAATGGAAGCCTGCGCGAAGATATCGAGGCCGGCTCCATTTGGATGCAACGGATTGCCCTGAAGATGAGTCGGGCGACCTTCATGCGTCACCACCACCATCGGTGATGCGCCCCACGGACGCGGCATGGCAGTGGCATAGAGCAAAGGCTTGCCGGGAATGATCCACTCCACGTGCTTGGTGAAAGGCATGATTTTTTGCAGGGGACGGCGGCAGCTCGTCAAGGTGAGCCCGCTGAGTGCAGCAACTCCTCCCATGATCTTCATGAACTCACGACGCGACGATTCACGCTGCTCATCGGTCTCACCAGCCAATCCAGGATCGAACTCACGCCCCAGCTTTTCGCTAAATTCGGGTGTCTTCGCGTATTCACCGAGGCTGCGCCAATAACGGCGTCCGGTGGTTGATTCGTCAGGGTGTTGCCAGACTCTTTTCATGAATTACATCTAAGAAAATTGTTTATCGGTGACATGCCGCGCAAGATTCCGGGGGAGCGATGCGCCAGTGCTCCTTGAGTTGGCGCCCGACTTCGTCCTGCGTGACTTTGGAGCCGTATTTTTTCGTGGCCAGCGCTACGAGTTGATTCATATCCTGCGGCATTGATTCCGGCTTGTCGCCCGCCACAATTTTCGCCATATCTTCCACCTTCACCCCCTTGGCGGCCAGATTGCTATAGAACGACTCACGCGAGAGGTCTTCCGGCTTGTAAGTCAGATTCGTGACCTGATCGAGAGGGCGCAATTTGTTTTCTGGATTGCGATGGCAATCGAGGCACCAGCCCATGCTGTGCGGTTCCGCATGCTTCACCACTTCCATTTCGTTGATTTGACCGTGGCAGTTCTGGCAGGAGACACCGCGATTGAGGTGAACACTGTGATTGAAATAGACATAGTCAGGGGACTTGTGAACCTTCGCCCATTTGATCGGGGTATTGAACTTGTCCGCATCACGCACCATCGCCAGTTTCTCGCTGTCCTTTTTTATTTGCCCCTTGTCCGGCCCGTGGCAGTTCAGGCAGGTCTGGTTGGTCGGCACGTTGGCGTGACCGGAAACTTCAACAAAGGAGTGACAGTAACGACAGTCGAGACCGACTTCACCCACATGTTTTTTGTGCGAGAACGGCACTGGCTGGGTCGGTTCGTAGCCTACTTTGGTATATTTCGGGGTGAAATAATAAGTTACGCCCAACGAGACCCCAGCTACCAGAAAGATGGCCATAACGGCGATCTGAAGTGGTATCCAGTTGGTCCAGCGGGGAAATTGGTTGCCCATATTTAATCGTTGCTTTTGCTTGTGAAATTTTTCACAAGCAGACGTTCATCATAAAACTCGCGCTGTGGATTGCAAGATCGGATTAAAGATTTTTGAACTTTTTCAGGGGTTCAGTTGTCGCGGAGGAAAATTGCGAGACTCGCATAGCAAGCCGTCTCCGAATTCCTTACTCCCTCGCCACCACCGTGTCGTATAGCCCATAGTGCGTCAGCCCCGCATGGCTCTCGATGCCTGTGTAGCACAGTGAGGCATCTTCATAACGCCGGAAGGCGAAGACGGCCTGATTCATCTGCTCGGTGTTGAACACCTTGAGCCGGACGAGTAGGTGGAAATCTTTCACCGTCAATCCGGTGACGGTCTCGAACAAGCCTGTCTCAATCTTCGTGATCACGTCTTGCAACGTGTTCTCCCGGAAATCGGTCAGATACATGAAGGCCGGAATGCGGGTCGCGAACTTGATGAGCTTCTCCTGGATCAGCTTCCGCTTGGACTTGAACTCCTTCTCCGCGTCAGTGAGCTGCTTCGTTTCCTTGACCGACAAGCTTTTGTCCTTCGCTTTGTTCTTAAACGCTTTAATTTTTTCGCTCTTGTTAATGATGGTTTCGATGATGTTGTTGCCGAGCGCACGCCAGCCCTCGATGCGCTCCACGGCGGCCATCGCCTCCGGGTTTTCGAGGATGCGGCGCAAAGTATCGTTGTCCACGTTGACCAGCAGCGCGCTTTCCCACTTGCGCGCGAGCAGCGTGGCCGACGTTCCGGCCATCGCGATGTCGAGGATGCCGCCGGCATCAATCTGCGTCATGTTCGCGCCGTCGTAAGCCAGCACGGGCAGGAAGGACACGAGGTCTCGCACTGCGTTCTCGGGGTTCGGTTCGCCGGGCGAAAGGCCGATGCCGTATTCAGAGAGCTGCCGCAGCGCGCGGGTGGGTGCGAAGTCGAACACGAAACAAATCGGCTTGAGGAATTCCTCCTCGTGCGGGTCGTCGCCGTTGGGATTCTTGATCGACCACGGCGATTGCACGCGGAACGCCGACTGAAAATACGTCTCCGGCGACTTCAGATTGCGCAGCATCAGGATGGATGACCACTGCGCCACGGTGATGCCGGTGGTGAGCTTGCCGCACGAAAGCGTGATGGTCTTGGTGTCGAAGCCGCTGCCGATGGCCTTCCGCACGGGCGGCAGCGCCTCCAGCCCGATGCCTGCCGTAGCACCAGCGGCAACGATCGCATCGTAGTCGTGCCAGAAAACATTGTGCTTCTCGGCCAACAAGTTCGCCATCGCGTGACAGGCCGCGACGTTGGGCAAAAACCAGAACGAGTGTTGGAGATACGGCAGCAGGCGCACGTCCGAATACGGAAACGGCGGGCGCGTGCCGGTCTTAAGCTGCTCCACCGTCTTGGGCGCATAGCTGCCCCGGATGATGTCCAGCCACTTCTGCACGTCGCTCTT
>JAYVQB010000383.1:0-5498 GCA_043757085.1 Verrucomicrobiota bacterium | reverse complement strand
GTTCGGCATCAAACCCGCGCCCTTGGTTGCGGGCGATCATCTTGATTTCGAGGACGGTGTTCGCGCGGAAATTTTATATCCTCCTGCCGGACTGCGCGCCAGTCGCGCCGACGACCGGGCGCTGGTCATCCGGCTGGACGTTGGGGCATTTCATATCCTCCTTTGTGGCGATGCCGGGTTTCTCGCGGAAAAAAATATTCTCGAAAAACTCCCCGCCGGTTCCGCCCGGTGCGATGTGCTCATCCGCAACCAGCACTCGGGCGACGTGACCATGCTGCAAGAATTCCTCAATGCCACACAACCGCGCGTTATCATCAGCTCCAACAACACCTTCCCTGAGGGCCAGAAGCTGCCCGTGCGCATTCGCAATGACTGCATCGCGCGAAATATTACGCTCATAGATCAGGCGGATACCGGTGCCGTGACACTCCGCATCTGGCCACAACGATTGGAGATCGTTCCCTTCCGCGGATCATCCAGGACGAACCTCACGCCTGTTCAAGCAGCCGCACGCTGAGCACGGCTGCGCGTGCGCCAGAGCACAAAAGCCAGAAAGATGACGATGAGAACATTCACCACCAAAGCCGTCACTTCACGCCACGAAGGATGCTTCATGACTTCGAGAACCTCGAGCGGGATGTAAATGGTAGCTGAGATGGCAGCGAGCCATTCCGCCCAGTGACTTTCACGCCACAGCCCATAAGCCTCAGCAAAGCGCAGCGCGATATAAGCCAGCACCACGCCGGCAAGCAACATTGGATCAACGTGGGCAACACGATGGAGAAGAAATTTTGCCGCGCTACTCGCGTGATCGAGATGCGCGAATTTCACGAGACGCTCCATCAGTGAGGGCACATCGTCACGTCCTAACATCACCCAGAAAAACCCGAAGAGGGCGAGGCCTCCCTTGAGCACTTCAATCACAGCGATGGCTCGGAGTCCAATGGATCGACGCAGAAATGACACGTTTGCTATAAGGAAAATTATTTGCCTGTCGCGTTCTGCGCCCGCTGCCGCAGCAAGTGATCGCACAACACCAGATGCACCATCGCCTCCACCATCGGCACCGCGCGCGGAAGCACACAGGGATCGTGGCGGCCGCGCGCCTTGATCGTGGTGGCCTCACCCGTTTTTGTCACCGTAGTCTGTTCGCGCAAAACGGTCGCGGTGGGCTTGAAGGCCACGCGGAAGATGATTTCTTCACCATTGCTGATGCCGCCTTGAATGCCGCCGCTGCGATTGGTTCTCGTGCGAATGCGCCCGGCTTCATCCGTATAAAACTCGTCGTTGTGTTCCAAGCCCGTAAGTTTTGTTCCGTCGAAACCGCTGCCGATTTCAAAGCCCTTGGTCGCGGGCAAACTCAGCATCGCTTTCGCGAGATCGGCCTCCAATTTGTCGAACACCGGCTCGCCCAATCCAACCGGCACACCGCGCACAACGCACTCGATGACGCCGCCGACAGAGTTTCCCTCGCTGCGCATTTGCTCGATGAGCGCGATCATTTTTTCCGCAGCGTCAAGATCGCAAGTGCGGACGATGTTGGACTCGATGATGGCAGATTGTGCGTTGCGAATGGAGGATTCAGAAGCTTCGATGTTTTGCACTCGGCGCACATAAGCGAGGCACTCGTAAGCCGGTGCTGCGCCGATCAAAACTTTCCGCGCAATCGCGCCCGCAGCGACACGCCCGATGGTTTCACGCGCACTGGAGCGTCCGCCGCCAGCGACGGCGCGGATGCCATACTTGGCATCGTAGGTGTAATCGGCATGAGATGGGCGATATGCCGTCTCCATCTCTTTGTAGGCATCTGATCGCTGATCCTCATTGGGAACGACGATGCTGATCGGCGTGCCCAGCGTCTGTCCGTCGAGCACGCCGGAAAGAATGCGGCAGGCATCGGCTTCCTTGCGTTGCGTGACGATCTTGCTCTGACCCGGGCGACGCCGATCCAACTCATGCTGGATGTCCTCAATCGAAAGCGGCACCAGAGGCGGACAACCATCCACGATGCAACCTATCGCCGCCCCATGCGATTCGCCGAAAGTGCTGACGCGAAAAAGTGTGCCGAAGCTGCTGGACATTTGATTGTTGCGATTGATTCAAGCCGGAAGCAGTTCAGCTTCAAGTGGCTTTTGTCTGGAGAGATTTTTCACGTTCATAATCGAGAAGCCGATGACGCGGCCCTGTTCGTCGAGACGTGCCATAACCGCGTCGTTGGCAGTGGCTTTCATGTAACCCGGCGCATCGGAGAAGCAAACTTCCAAGAAGTCGCCCTCGGCGTCGAACCATACTTTTATTTTTTCGGCCATAGCTGTTCTCCTTTTTTCGGTTGGTCAGTCAGATACGCAGTCAGCACGAAAACGTCATCTTGGGAATACTTTACCACCACACAGAGCCATTTGTCACCGACTTGTGTGACGAGATAATAGCGATAGCTCAATTCTGCGGACGAATCGCTGCGTGACTGAATGACAAGGGACGGCTTCGCGAGCGTCTCCAACATTGCATCTTCAAGTTGTGACAATTCAGGCCGCTCAAGAATATGGGCCAGCCTTTCATCCGTCAGACGGACAGACCGGCCTTGATAATCAGCGAGCACCTTCATCCGTTCCGCGCCTCAAGCCGTCGCAGTCGGTTTGTCTTGCTTGGCTTCGCGCTCAACGGTGTCAAGCACCTGACGGTGCAAGCTCTTGCCAGTCTTACGCGCATACCAGAGCACCAGCGGGCTGGCGATGTAGATGGACGAATAGGTGCCGACGATGATGCCGATGAGGATGGGTAGCGAGAATTCCTTCATGGAAGGTCCACCAAACAAGTAGAGCGCGACCATCGGCACCAGCGCCGTGAGGCTGGTCAACAAGGTTCGGCTCAGCGTGATGGAGATGGCCTCGTTCATGATGTCGCGAATCCTGCCGGTGCCACCCTTGGCCTTGATCATTTCGCGGATTCGGTCGAAGACAATAATCGTGTCGTTGATCGAGTAACCGGCCACGGTCAGCACCGCGCCGATGTGAATGATGGACAGCTCCTGACCCATGAGAACCGAGAGACCCACGACGATGATGCAGTCATGGAAGAGAGCGATGATTGCGCCGAGCGCGAATGAGAACTCATAGAAAAAGGCGAGATAGATCAGGATCGCGATCATCGCGACGACGTAGGCAATGATGGAGCGTTGCGCGAGCTCCTTGCCGACCACGGAACCGACGGTGGTAGTTTGCCCTTCATTCAGCTTGCCTGGGAAAGCAGTGGGCAACGTGCTTTTGACGATGTCTTTGTCGCTTTCTTCAGAGCGGATGGAAAGCAGATGCTGCCCGGAGGTGCTGGTGTTTTCCTGCACATAGAAGCTCTTAAGTCCGGCCTTCTTCAGCGCGTTCTCAGCAGCTTCGGTGGCAGATTCCGGAGCAAAGCTCTCCTTGACTTCAAAGCGCGTCATCGCACCACCGCGGAAGTCAATGCCGATGCCGTGGTTCGGACGGATGACGAAACCGATCATTGAAATCGCCGCGAGACCGAAGGATCCGATGATGAACATCTTGGAATATTTCAGGACGTCATAATTGCCCTGAGGAATGAAGCTGGCAAACTTCACATGCTGGAGCTTGTCCGCATCGATGAACCAGTTGAACACCACGCGGGTGACGATCAAGGCGCCGAAGAGCGTTCCGAAAATACCAACGACGAGTGTGATGGCGAAGCCTTTGACCAGACCGCTGGCGAGGTAAAACAGGATGAGTGAAGTGATGAGCGTGGTGACGTGAACATCGAAGATCGCGGCGAATGCTTTGTCGAAGGCAACACCAAGCGCTGCTTTGAGCGTCTTGCCCGCACGCATTTCCTCGCGCAGCCGCTCGTAAATGAGCACGTTCGCATCCACACCCATGCCGACGGTGAGAGCGATGCCCGCGATGCCGGGCATGGTGAGCGTGATCTTAAAGAGGGCCATGGCCCCGAAGATCATGAGCAGGTTCACGACGACACCCACCAAGGCGACCAGACCGGCAACCCGGTAATAGATCAGCATAAACAGCGCAATGAGAACGGTGCCCCAGATGCCGGTTTGCACACCCTGCTTGATCGTCTCCGCACCGAAGGCGGCGGAAACACTGTTTTCTTCGATGATGACCATCGGATTCTCCAACGGATTCTCCAAGGCCGTCGCGAGGGCGATGGCTTCCTCCTGTTTGAAACCGCCGGCACCGCCGCCGGAAATTTGTGCATAACCGCCGTAGTGATCGGACTTCAATACCGGATCGGAAATCACCACACCATCGAGAACGACCGCCATGCGCAGCCCCTTGTTCGCTGCGGCAATATCGTCAAATTCCCTGGATCCCTGACTGTCAAGATACAAACCGATGACCCAGCCTTCTGTCGGATCGATTTTGGCAACGGCGTGGCTCACGCGATTACCCAGCATGTCCGCGCGGCTTTTCACCAGCAGCGTTGAGGTGCCCTTGTCTTTTTTGCCAAGTTCTTGGTGAATCATCTCGACATAACCGACGGCCACGCCGCCGTTGGCCTTGATTTTGGCCAGCTCCCCTTCGCTGTCGGGATGCACCATGCGGAATTCGAGATGCGCAACCTGCTGGATTTTCTCGCGCACTTTCACAATATCCTCCGGCATCACACCCGGCATCTGTATCATGATGCGCTTGTCGCCCTCCGGAGCCATGAGAAGATCGTTTTCACCATTGGGATTCAAACGCTTTTCCAGAATGCCAATCGCCTGTTGAATGGATTGGGTGGTAATGGCCTTGGGCTTGCCCTTGTCGTCGATTCCCTCCTTGAGTTCCACGGTGAAAGCTGAGCCGCCTCCGAGATCAATGCCTTTCTTGATGCCCAGACCCGTGAAGGCCCAGATGCAAAACAGCGACATCAGAACGGTCAGCAAGGTGCCGCCGATTTTTTTGCCGCGATGGTTCACGGTGCCCAAATAGAAGAAAAGCAGGAACAGAAGGACGCAGCCCCAGAGGAAGGTAAGTGAAGGAGAAAGTTGCATGGCTTGAATATAAATCGTGATGAAGCGAGTGGAGTGCCGTTATCGGCGAAGGATCATTTTTTGTCGGTCACCACCACGGCTTCCACTTCTTTGGACGCGCGCTGGGCGATGGCGCTGCGGTCGAATTCGACTTTGCCCTCGACCAGGCGCACGACGACGGTTTTCTCCTTCACCGAAGTCACGGTTCCATGAGCGCCGCCAATGGTGATGATTTCATCGCCTGCAGACAGCGCCTTCTGCATGACGTCCGCCTGTTTCTGTTTGTTCCGCTGCGGGCGGATGAGGATAAAATACATCACGACCATCATCAGAACCATGAACACCATGGGATTGCCGAGAAGGTTTCCAGAACCGGATTGTGCACCAGCAGGCGCGGCTTGAGCAATAACGAAGGGAAGATCAATAATCATGGTTCTGAAGTTTCGGCTTTGGTTTTATATTTGGAATGGAAGTCCGCCCGGAACTCGCGGAATACGCCAGCGGCAATGGCGCTCCG
>JAYVQB010000382.1:0-5512 GCA_043757085.1 Verrucomicrobiota bacterium | reverse complement strand
TGGCCATCGCCTGCGCGGCTCTCGGCCATCGTCAAGGGTGGTTCTGATCGACACTACTACCGCGTCCATTTTGAAGACCCCGCCACGCCCTGTGTCATACTCATGGCCTACACGCTGGCGCGCCCCGACAATCCGCGCTTTGTCCCGGCCACCGGACGGTTAAAAAATCTTGGCGTGCGTGTGCCAGCCATTTTCGCGCACGATACCAAAAACCTGCTCGTCTGGCTGGAAGATTTGGGCAGCATGGACTTGCACGCCATCCGTCATGAACCTTGGGAAGCGCGCCGCCCCATCTATGAAGATGCGTTGCGCGAAGCCGCGAAGCTCCATGCGGTCAATGCCGCCGCGCTCACCGAGTCCGACCTCGCGGAAATGGAATTATGTTTCGATGAAAAGCTCTATGAATGGGAGCAGAATTATTTTCTCGGACATTACGTTCGCGACATGCGCCAGCAAGATACCAGCGACGCATCCTTGAACGGCGCGCACGAGGCACTGCGCCAGCTCCGGCATCATCTCGCCTCGCTCCCGCGCGGTCTGGTGCATCGTGATTTTCAAAGCCAGAACATCCTCATTCGCAATGACGCGGCCTGGCTCATCGACTATCAGGGCACGCGCCCCGGACTGGCCGAATATGATCTGGCCTCGCTGCTGCTCGATCCCTATGTGAAGCTCACTGATGACGAAAGAAATCACCTTCTCACATGGTATGCCCAATACACCGCGCGCGATCTGGCCAAGCTGCGAGAGACTTATTACCTCTGCGCCGCGCAGCGCCTCATGCAAGCCATTGGCGCGTATGCCAATCTCAGCCGCAATCTTGGGAAACCCCAGTTCGCGCAACATATTCCCATTGCCATGTCCCGGCTCTCAGACGTTTGCGCAGCGCATCCAATGTTGAAACCTTTGCTGCGACTTTCCTTAACCGACAAACCTAAATCATGAGATGACAACCATCCGTTGTCCCTCCTGCCTTTAATGATCCGTGATCATTCGTGTCTATTCGTGGTTTAACTTTTCTTCCAGCCTGACAATCCGATGGCCAACGCCGATTACCCAGCTCCCATCCAGCAGCTCATGCTGTTGTTAAAATCACTGCCCGGACTCGGCCCGCGCAGCGCGGAACGGCTCGTGCTCTGGCTCATGGGCCGTGGTGCCGGCCGTGTCCCGGAACTAGCAGAAGCTCTCGTTCAACTGCGCACCCGCGTTGCAGAATGCCCCGACTGCGGTTTCTTCATGGAGCGCGATGCCGCCTGCATGTTTTGCCGGAACGAAAGGCGCAATGCGAAACTGATCTGCGTTGTCGAGTCTGCCGCCGATGTTTTGCGCCTGGAACGCAGCGGCGCGTATGCCGGACTCTATCACGTGCTCGGTGGCAAACTGTCTCCTCTCGACAACGTCACTCCATCCGACCTGCGCATTGATGATCTTCTCCGTCGCGTGAAAGAGCATCCCCCGGAAGAAGTCATCATCGCCCTCAGTTCCGATGTCGAGGGTGAATCCACCGCTCATTATCTCGCCAATCTCTTACGCGCCTCAGGTGCCAGAGTTACCCGCCTCGCGCAAGGCATGCCCGCCGGTGGCGGCTTGGAGCACGTGGATGAATTGACTCTGCATCAAGCGCTCAGCGGTCGGCGGTTGTTGGCGGATTAAAATCAGAATCAAAATATGTGGCGTGTCATTCTAGGCAAACTGCCCCGCTATTCAGCGGCGATGGCTTCGGGTGCCTTGCTCACCACAGCCTATGCGCCGCGTAATCTAGGTTTGATGGTCTGGGTCTGGATGCTGCCTTTGCTCATTGCGCTTTGGAGCGGAAATGGAAAAAAAATCCGGAGCGGTTTTCTGCTCGGCCTGGTCGCAGGACTTACGTTCTACATCCCGAACCTCGCATGGGTTCGTCATTCCTCCCGTGTCATTTATGGCGCGATGGACGAACGCTGGATGGGCTGGCCGGTGGAACTGCTGGGCTGTGGGGCCGTGCTTGGTTTGGCCGGATACCTTGCACTCTACTGGGGCTTGTGGGGCGCATTCGCCGCCACCATCGGCAGGCCGCGTATCGGCCCGAACTATCTCGGCTCCAATGGCGCGATGTTCAGTCTATCACTGGAATCTCTGCGCTCCGCCTTCTTGAACGCAGCGGCATGGACAGGACTCGAATGGTTGCGCGGCATCCTGCTCACCGGCTTCCCGTGGAACGGACTCGGCGTGCCGCTGGCATCGCTACTTTCGATGATTCAATCGGCTGATCTCGTCGGGGTCACGGGCCTGTCGTTCCTGCCAGTTTTCTGCGTGTGCATCGCCTACAATACGGCCCTGCGATTTCGCGAAGAAGCCCGCACATCCCGTGTGCGTCCGCATGTGGATTTCTTCTGCGCCGTGGCTCTGGTGCTGCTGAACTTTATCTACGGCTTTCGCATTCTTTCTTCGCCCCCTTCCAAGGACACGGTTCCGCTTCATGTGCTACTGGTGCAGCAGAACATCGCTCAGGCCGTGAAGTGGAGTGGCAAGCACACGGAGGAAATTTACCAGGGCTACGGCCAGCTAACCCGCGTCTTTGCCAGTCGTGAAGCCGCTCATGCACCTGACCTTGTGATCTGGCCGGAGAGCGCACTGCCCCTGCCCTTTCACGATCCGAATCACATTCCCTTTCTCAATGAATTGCTGGCGTCCGGTGATTTCTCGCTACTCACCGGTGTGGATATTCTTCTACCCAATGAACCGGCCTACACCGGCGCAGCACTCATGCAGGGCAGCTTCGAGAAGCATCAGCTTTACAGAAAAGTGCAGCTCGTTCCCTTTGGCGAATACCTCCCGCTGCGTTCGTTTCCGCTGGTGGAAAAACTTCTCGGCAGGGTGCTGCCGGGTGACTTTGCGCCGGGCACGGTGACCGAGCCATTGACCTTGGAAAAGCCGCATGGCGTCCAAGTCATTCCGCTAATCTGCTTCGAGGACTCCTTCGGACGTCTCGCGCGAAAATTCGTCAACGAGCGGCATCCCCAGCTTCTCGTGAACTGCACGAACGATGGATGGTTTCTGCACAGCGAGGCCAACGAACAGCATCTCGCCAACGCGATCTTCCGTTGCGTTGAATTACGCAGACCCATGGCCCGGGCGGCGAACACCGGCGTCTCTTGCTTCATCGACAGCGATGGCCGCGTCAACAAAGCCGACCGGCTGACTGATGCGAAGACAGGCAGTGTCTTCATCAAGGGTTGCCTGTTGAAAGAAGTTCTGCTCGAAAAAAATCCGCCGCTCACTTTCTATGCGCGTCACGGAGACATCTTTAGCATCGTCATGCTGGTCATCGCGTCACTGGTGGTGACGGCCAAGATTCCCTGGCGCAAGCGTCGCGCTAAAGTATCGGAATAAACATCCGCGCAATGCCGTCGCGCAGTCGCGACGCGATTCCCGCCGAACTGAGCTGGGCAAGAGTTACCTCCACGCTCTCCGCAATCTTCCGGTCGAATCCCGCATTCAGTTCACTCGCGAGCTTTTCATCGAAACAGGAGAGGTTGAACTCAAAGTTCAGGCGCAGACTGCGCGGGTCCCAGTTGGTGCTGCCGATGAGCGACCAGCTTCGGTCAACCGTCATAAATTTGGTGTGATCGAAAAGACCCCCGCTCTCAAATATTTTGACACCGCGATCCAGCAAACCTGGATATAGCGTGCGGGCCGCCCAACGCACGGGAGGTATGTTGTTGGCGCGAGGTGTGATGATCTTCACATCAACGCCGCGCAGGCAGGCAAGATTAAGCGCCCAGAGGATTTGCGGATCCGGCAGGAAGTAAGGCGTCATCACGCGAATTTCCTCACGCGCGGCATTGATCGCCGCAAAGATCGCCTTGGGCATCACTTCCAGATCTTCATCAGGGCCGTCCGGCACTCCGATTGCCGCGACATCGCCGCAGGGAGTGATCTCAGGATACCAGAGATCACCGCTCAGGACTTCATCGGCACAGTAGGCCCAGTCCTCGGCGAAAGAACGCTGGAGCTGCCGCACCACCGGGCCCTCCACACGAAAGTGCATGTCGCGCACCGGGCTTTTCGGATTCTCTAAAATCATGTTCCCCTGCCGGATGTTCATGCCGCCAGTGAATCCGAGATGCCCGTCCACGACGAGAATCTTGCGATGATTCCTCAAGTTCATCGTCAGCAAACGCAGGGCGAAACGGTGCGGCATGAAACGGACGGCCTTGACCCCGCGTTGCGCGAGAATGCGTGTCACTGGCGGCCATGAGTAGCGTGTGCCCGCATCATCCACCATGACCCGCACCTCGACTCCGCGCTCCTTTGCCGCCACCAGTTCATCCACGAATTTTTGTCCGATGCCTCTTGCTTCAAATATATAACTGCAAAGCGTGACTGAACGTTTCGCGGACCTGATTCCTTCGATCATTGCCGACATGGCCTCATCTCCCGTGCGATAAATGTCGATCTTGTTGCCGACGGTGAATTCATAGCGCGAGACTCGGCTCAAAGTGGCGGCGAGACGTCGTAGTCCGCTGATCTCGGGAAATTTTTCCCATGGATTTGGCGGCACCGCGTCACCGACCTCATTCTTGCGCGATCCCATGACAAGGCGGTATTTTTTTCCGGTGCGGCGCATCCGGTTGATGCCAAAAATTGTGTAGAACGCCGCGCCCAACAAGGGAACGAAGATGATGATGACCGCCCAGAAAGCCGCCGCGCGCGAGTCACGTTGCTTGAGAATCACATGCGCCAGCCCGAGCGTCAGAGCCGCAATTTCCAGCAAGACCAGAAACCACTGCCATGCGGCGCCAAGATGAATCCAGAATTGAGGAACCATGCGCCATCATACGCGGTGCAAGCGTCATCGCAAGGCAACGAGATCAGCCAGAAGGAGCGCGTGTATGCCGTGAGGCTACTCGCCTAAAATTTGGTCTCCGACATGGCCACATTTCAAGAGCACATAATTGGCGAGTAGGCTTCGCCATCCTCGCGCTCCATCTATTTTAGACACTTCAAAAAAACTGCCGATCTATCACAAACCCGGATCGTCCTTGTCCGCATCCAATGACGGAGCCTCTCCACCGCGCAGAGCATAAGCCAGATGCGGCGTGTAAAGCTCGGGCTCTAGGAGGAAGGAATCGTGACCCTTCGCAGAGTGAACCGTGATGTGCATCACGGAGACGCCCGCGTCCTCGATGTATCTCACGAGTTCCGCCTGTTCCTCGGGATAGAAGCAGAAGTCAGAATCAATGCTGAAGACCAGATAGTGATGACCCGCGCGACGGCTGATGGCGAAGAGCGCGCCATAGTTGTCCACGCCCGCATCGCGCAACGGATCAAAGCGCAGCCACATGTTGCAAATGCGCAGATAGGTGTTGGCATCGAAACGCTTCACAAATTTCTTTCCCTGATGGAGCATGTAGCTCTCGACGTTGTGTCCGACCCGATACCACGAAAGCTGATCCTCGGCCTGGATGACGTCCGTGCGCGCCCGGCGCTCGATGGCATCCAGATGCACGAAAGTCTTGTGCGAAATCATGCG
>JAYVQB010000381.1:0-5552 GCA_043757085.1 Verrucomicrobiota bacterium | reverse complement strand
TCTTCAACTCAGCCCTATGTATGGATGTCGGCGTCTCAATGCAAAGCGTTGGAAGAGTCGGGAACAACAGCACATCGGCTGGCGTCTGGCACAGATGGCTGGGCGGAGCGATTGGGTGAGGATGTGATTCTTTCCTACAAAAACGACGCTGCTTTGGAGGAACTGCTGGCAGGATTGGAAACGCTGAGCGCGGTGTCAGGATGGTGGGCGAAGCGTGTCTTCACGCGCTATATGCCCGTCAAGAACGCAGACAGAATCTCGCCCGTTTTGCGCAGCGGGGATGAATCGCTGCCGCTGACTACGGTGGTGACAGAAGCCGGGATTCGCTACGCGCTCGACATCGGAGCGGGCTACAGTCACGGGCTGTTTCTGGATCAGCGACTGAACCGGGCCTGGCTGCGCCACCTCCAGCCTAAACGGTTATTGAATACCTTTGCCTACACCTGCAGTTTCTCCGTGGTGGCAGCGTTCACGGGCGCGGAAACACTGAGCGTGGATTTGTCTCGCAAGTCTCTGGATCGCGGACGGCACAACTTTCAGCTCAATGGTATTGCTGAGACCGGGCACCGAACTTTAGTTGACGACGTGCTGGAACTCCTTCCGAAGCTGGCTTGGCGCGGTGAACGGTTCGATGCCATCATTCTCGATCCGCCGACTTTCTCACGCAGCAACAGCGGCCGCCGTTGGCAAGTGGAGGAGCATTTCGAAGACCTGCTGGATGTCGCGCTGGAGGTCGCCATGCCCAAGTGCGCAATCCTCCTGTCCACCAACTGCACGAAGCTCGATCAGGCTTCCCTGGAGCGCCGTGCGCGACAGTGCGCTAAAGGGAAGCGCCGAACGGTGAACTTTAGCAGCACCGGACGACAAGTAGATTTTCCGGAAGGTCATGGTGCCAGCACTCTGTGGATGATGACGCGTTGAGAGGCGTTCCAAGTTACGACATGATCGTTACAGTGTGGCAAGGCTGACATAATCGGGCCTGTCGCCGGCGTCGCGGTAGGTGTGGGTTCTTACCACCTGACCACGGTGAAGGAGAAATGCGCCGGGGAGCTGCAAAGGGTCGCCTTTGATTTTTCCGGGCAAATGTCCAGCGAAGATCGACTTGAGGTAGGCCCACAACACTTTCGGTCCCATCAGTTGCAGCAGGCTGCCGTGTCGCAGCCCCAGGCCTCTGTAAAGCGCACGCTGAGGATCAGCCACAGATGACAGTGCGGAGAGGCCGTAGCGCGCAGCGAAGTTCACAAAATCCATTTCCGATGTCATGTGTCCCAGCACAATGCGTGCACCGACGGCCTCGATACTGTCGCGCGACCTTGCGATGTCCGACATCACGTTGCGGCAAAACGGACAACCTTCATGGCGCAGAAGAATGAGCAGGACAGGCGATATGTCAGACAGCGCAGCAAGCGTTTCTCCGGTGCTCGTGCGCGTGTTCGCGAGGAGTTCGGATTCATTTTGTAAAGAGTTCATAGAATGATTAGCCTATGGTGATGATACGGGCGGAAATCAAAATGTGAACTGGAGAAACGGGTTGATCGTGGTGCAACGACTTGCAGATCATCACTGGAGATGCTCTTTTCAATTATGCCTCTTCCATACCCTACGATCATTCCCGGTCTGCGCAGCCCTTCGGATCAAGTCAATGGTCTCGTCTATTTTGGACGGATGCTGGACAAGATACGACTTCAAGCGGCTGGAAAGTTGCCCGAAGGCTGGCAAGCGCAGCTCGGTGCAGTAGCGAAAGGAAGCTTCGACTGGCGCAGCTGTGATTTTTTGCAAATCGATTACGCCGCGCTTGCAGCAGAAACACTCAACGGCGGCAGCGATGAAGCATTGCTCGCGTGGGCATACAAATATGGCCGTCAACCCAGCGAGCAAGAAATCGAAGTGTGGAATGCTTTCATGATCAAGCGCGGCTGGCGCGATGCGGGAACGCAGCGCCTGCACGAGCGACTTGCCGAGATTGGCCTTCCGCCAGACGCAGCGCAGACCATGTTTGAGTATATCGACATTGACGAGGGTCGGCTTCACGACTGAGAGGCCAATCAAGTTGCGGCCCAACTTCTATGCGCCTGCTCTTCGTCACTGATCTTCATTACTCGCTCAAGCAGTTCGACTGGTTGAAGGCGCATGCGAGTGGCTACGATGCAGTGATCATCGGCGGAGTCCTGCTTGATCTGAGTTCAGCGCTTGATGCCGACGTGCAGATTACGATTGTCGAAAATACCTGCGACTGCTAAAACAGAACGGCTGCCTGGTGGTGAGTTCCGGCAATCACGATGGCGACAGTCACCGGAATAAAGCCAAGGCAACGTCTTTCAATTAGCGGCGCTTTCGTGAGAGCATGAATTCGTTGCCCTCCGTGTCCACGCACATGGCGAGATGCGGCGGCTCATCGTCTTCCGGCTCCGGCTCCCGAACCAGCTGACCACCGGCTGCGACAACTTCTGCGGCACCAGCGATGACATCGGGCACCTGAAAGCTAAGTCCGGTCCACGTTCTTTTTCCTTCACCGCCACCATGGATGCCGATGATGCCATCGCAGATGGAGATCTCGCTGATGATGTCGTTTTGCTTGAGCAGCTTTCCGCCGAAGACATGTGTGTAGAAATTTACCGCACGGCCCATGTCTGCGGCCCAGATGATGTATTTAAAGCGTTCGACGATCATGGTAAATCTTTGCCACAGTCTGCGGCTGGCGGATAGCGAATGTTATCTGAGCATCTTTTCTATGTGAGAGGCTCAATTTTTTTCAGCGCGGCACGGACCAGCAGCATCTCGGCAATGTTTTCCGCTGTAAGCAGACCGATGAGGCCACCTGTCCGCGGATCGAGAACAGGAAGCACAGGACTCGAATTGGCCATGAGCTTTTCCATGCCATTCGTCAGAAGATCATCCGGATCCAGTGCTGTCGGACTGGGTTCAGTGACGCTGGAGACGGGATGTCGGGCACCATGCTCCGCTAGCGCGGCGATGAGGGTGGTGCGCGTGAGCATCCCAGTGAAGCCGGCTTGAGCGTCGAGCACTGGAAAGTCGTGCTGAGACCCGGAGAGAAGTTGCTGCACGGCGTCGCTCAAAACAGATCCCGCAGGCAGGCTGTGAAAATCCGTGACCATCGCGTCCCTGACGAGCAGTCCCCGCATGGACTCTTGTTCGGTGACAAAGGTTGCCTCCTGTCCCGCGCTCAGGAAAATGAACATGGCGATGATGAGCAAAAGTGGATTACCCGCCACGAAGAGCGCGATGACAGCTCCGAGCGCGGCGATGCTCTGTCCAATTCCGGCGGCGAGCCGTGTGGCTTTTCCGTAATCAAGAAACATGGCCAGCAAGGCTCGCAGAACGCGGCCCCCGTCCATTGGAAAGGCGGGAATCATGTTGAACAGCACCATGAGGATGTTCCAATTCATGAGCCGATCCAAAAACGAACCGTGGATCAAGCCGGCGTCCGTAAGGGTGTAAGGCATGAAGCCCCGCCAGAGGAAGATCGCGGCTGCGATGACGACGTTCACTGCCGGTCCCGCCAAGGCGACCACGAATTCCTGGGACGGTTCACGCGGCATGCGCTCCAGTCTTGCGACCCCACCGATGGGCAGGAGCGTGATGTCCGGCGTCTTGATGCCATATCGTCTCGCGGCGATCACATGACCGAATTCATGGAGCAGAACGCAAGTGAACATGGCGATGAGGAACGCCACGGATTTGAATGCGGCAGGAAGACCGCCTTGACTCACTCCGCTCCAGCCGAAGAAGGCCAGCAAAAGGAGAAAGGTGATATGGATGCGGACTTCAGTGCCGCCGAAAGTTCCGATTCGGATGGACCAGTTTTTCATGTTATGTGTTTGGGGGACTTTGAGAACAGTGACCTTCGGTCCGTCATGAATTTGCCAGTTAGCTCAAGACCTTTTTTACAAAGCAGGCTTTCAGGCCGATGGCGATGCCATCCATCTTGCAGGAGATTTCGTGATCGCCATCAACCAGTCGGATGGGTTTGGACTTGGTGCCCACTTTGAGGACGTCGTTGGAACCTTTCAATTTCAAATCCTTGATCATGGCCACGATGTTGCCGTCGGCGAGTATGTTACCGTAGTCATCTTTCACGACCTGCTCCGCGTCCGGTGCCTCCGCTTGGGTTTCAATCGGCCACTCATGGCCGCAGGTGGCGCATTCGTAGTGGTCAGAGTGATGCAGGATATCACTCATCTCACACATCGGGCAGGAAGGCTGGCTCATATTGACGCAAGAAAGACCGCGCTATGAGCAAACTCAAGTGCTGACTTGCGTTCGTGGTGGCTAACATGAAATATTCCCGTGTTACTTCAACCACCCAAACATCATGCACGCCGCCGGTCCCCAGAACCCACTCCATGGCATCACTCTGGAGCAGATGCTCACTAAACTCGTTGCCCACTACGGCTGGGAAATTCTTGGACAGGAAATCCGCATCAACTGCTTCAACAGTAATCCCAGCATCAAATCGAGCCTCAAGTTCCTGCGCCGTATGCCGTGGGCGCGGACGAAAGTGGAAGGCCTCTATCTCGACTCCCTGCTTGAAATGCGACTCCGGTCCGAAGAGCGAGAGGCGCAGCAGCCTCCGTTAGCGGATTAGGCATTCCGGTCTGCTACGAAAATAGTATGCGCCATGCGTCGGGCCTGCGGATAGGCTTTTGCCGCAACCGCCTCAACGACAAAACCTGCATGACTGAGTCGGTTGGCAAAGGCACTGTCGGGGCTGGCTGACCAGAAAGCCACACGTCCGCCGGGCTTTAAGGTGCGCATGATCGCGGCCAGACCCTTGCTTTGATAAAGGCGCGCATTGCCATTGCTTACCATCGCCGTTGGACCGTTGTCCACATCCAGAAGTATGGCGTCGTAATGCGAGGCTGGAGCACTGGTGATGATTTGAAACGCGTCCGCGATTAAGACATCGACGCGCGGATCATCCAGCAGCAGGCCGTTCACGGAACCGAGAAACTCCCTGTTCCACGCCACAATCTCCGGCAGCAATTCCACCACCTGCACAATGGCACGCTTGCTTATGAGTTCGAGCACGCGCCGCAACGTGAATCCAAATCCCAGGCCACCAATCAAAACCCTGGGCGATGGCTGACCTCGCAGCCGATCGCAGGCAAGCTGGGCCAGAACTTTTTCTGAATCGACGGCATTGGTTCCCATCAGTGGCTGGCCGTTTACCCGCAGAAAAAAATGCCCGTCATAGGCATGGAGCGAAAGCATGGCCCCAGTGGAAGATCGGGCTTGGGCAAGATTTACAAATGGTTTCATGAGTGCGCGGTAATGCGAACGGGAGCGCATGAACGCCTTGCTGCAAGGGATATGGTTTAGGGCTAGGAGACGAATGCTCCTTGTGAGTGTGTGACCTGTGGTGGAAAGATAGGTATGGATGTGTTTTTCAAAAAGCTGGGCCAGACAGTGTTGGAACAATGGAAACGCGAGAACTTCTCGCTGGAGAAGTTTCCTGGAATCGCGTCCGCTGCATTGGAGAAGCAATCGCCCTCGAAGCATGTGAATTTGGCAAAACTGATGCGTGAGTTTTT
>JAYVQB010000380.1:0-21550 GCA_043757085.1 Verrucomicrobiota bacterium | reverse complement strand
AACGCCCGTGCGGTGATTCGTGGATATGGTCTTCCACGATGCTGAGGTTGTCGAAACTCATGGGCAGGAAGCGCGAGAGCACGTCGTCGTGGTTGCCGCGCGTGTAGATGACTTGCGTGTCTTCCTTTTCCATTTTCTTCAAGATGGTGCGGATAAAGTGGGTCTGCGGCTTGTCCCATTTTCCGCCGCGTCGCAAGGCCCAGGCGTCAATGATGTCGCCGTTGAGCACGAGTTTTTCGCATTGCGTGTTGCGCAGGAAATGCGCCACCTGCGCGGCTTTACATTCCGGCGCGCCGAGATGCACATCGGAAATAAAGATGGTCTTGAAGCGGAGCCTTCGTTTCATGTGTTATCTAATAAGCTTGCGACTCAGTGCTGCACGAATGGTGAACAATCCATTTGGGCTTGGTGAATTTTTTGTCACTTGAGTCAGAGGTGACAAGACCGATAACAAACTCAACGGGCTATGAGAAACATCGCCGCAAAAGTATTCGGCACAGGCTTCCAATCCTTCCCCGGTTCCACGGTCATATCGGAGATGTCGCCATCGAGATAGAGCGCGTCTTTGCAACCCAGATGAAGAAAGAATGATGCGAACTGATGAAAACTCACGCGTCCGCGCTGGCGGTCATCGCGATCATTGATGACGAAGATGATCTGCCCGTCCTTTGATCGCACGCCCACGCCATTGCGCAGACGTTTGTTCGTGGAACCTGCTTTGAACAAGGGATGGATAACGCCTTTCCTCAGCAGCAGCGGCCCGGATTGCGTGGCCAGTCGCGGCTTGATGCCGCTGTTCGAAAACTCCGCAGTCTCCATGACGCCAGCACCATGCTTGCCATCCAGATAAAAGACGCCACCGGGCTTGAGATAGAAATTGCCATCGCCGTTTTGCAAATTCAGCGGCACCAGTTCCTTGCCTTCATTGATGGTCAGGCCCAGCGGTTTCGGCCCTCGCTCATAGATGCCTGCATTCATGGCGAAGATAATTTTCTTTCCGCCATCCGTGACGTTTTTCTGGAGTCCGGTGAAGTCGCCCAACGGTTTCCCATTGCTCCCTTGCCAGACCAGTTCCAATTCCGCATAACGCGCTTTGTCGAGTCGATACAAATGATACACTGCGCCATCAAACTCCACTCGCTCGACCTCAGCCGCAGCCATGCCCGTGGCGCATCCCAACATCGGAAAAATCCAGCGATAAATCATTTTGCGCATGATGTGTCATGCTGCCCCAAGATCACCGGCTTGTCATGCGATCACATGGGATCGTCTGCGAAGAAGCCCCAGAAACAGTGATGTGCTCACGATCAATACAAAGCCCCCCGGCTCCGGCACAGCGGCGACTTGATACCCGAGATCTTTTAATATGGCGACATCCATCTGAGTGAGTTGATAACGAGAACCCGATGTCTGAGAACTGCTCATCGCCACCCGCTGTGGCAGCCCGGTATAAATGTTCGTGCTCATCAGCCCCAGAGCCAGATGCGAGCCGTCCAAGTCCAGCAGACCCGCACCAGAACCGCCATTCAAAGCTATGGCGTTAGCCCCCAGCCAGGTGGTTCCGCTGGACAGATTTGTCCAGTTGTTCGATGCGCCAATGCCAAGCCCGTGCATCATCTCGTGAAGCGCCACGGTATATAGGTCGAACTTCCCGACGGCAACGCTGGTAGTGTGATTGTAATGCCAAAAAGCATCGAGGGTGCTGAGACTGTCGGTGACACCGTTGTTGTCGGTATCATTGGAAATGGACAGACTGGCAATTGACACTCCATAGCTCAGTGAGTATCCCGCCGAATTGGCACCGAGTGTCAGGCTGCCATTCAACGTGCCGATGCTGGGACCGCCTCCGCGCCCCATGTAAGAATTGGAAGCAGATTGCAGATTGCTCATGGCTCCCGCAAGCTCGGAGCCGAATCCGCTCGCAGACAAAGTAAGGGATGCATCGGCGGCAGACCCCGCTCCGAGCGCGCCGCCAAGTCCCATCATGCCCACATAAATCGTGACTGCATTTGCCGACAGATTAGGACTGTTGACCGCTGTGCTGGAATTAGTTGACGGATTGTTGTAGAACAAATCCCAGTTCGCACTCACCATCGTGCTTAAGTTCGTGCCCGTGATCAAATTCACGTTCGGCGTTCCTGATGGACTGATGGCGGACAGATTTGTCGGGCTTAACAAGGCGCTCAAGTCAGCGGCAGCGGCATCTACCGCTGCTTTGGCCACGTGACGCAGACCAAAAAAATTCCCCGTATCATTACTGTAGTCCATGACAATATTCAGGCCAAAGCCCGGAGAGGCCAAGGCCAGCCACAATGCGGCTGAACGAATGCAAGCTGATGAAGTCATGATGTAATGGAATACTTTATGGCATTTATAGATAATATCAATTTGTTCCTCCAGAATCGGTTTATTCCGCCAAATCACTTTCTCGCCCTCCAATCTGGAAAAACATCTTGACCCGTCCGCCGACACAACTACTATCCCTGCCCCCGAACGCGCCCCGCGCACGAATGCCCAATCACATTCGATTTCCATGAAAGAAGGAATCCATCCCGAAACCCACGAAACTACCATCACCTGCACTTGCGGCACGGTTTACCAAACCCGCAGCACGGTGAAAGCCATCCGCATCGGCATCTGTGCCGCCTGCCATCCCTTCTACACGGGAGAACAGCGCTTCATCGATACCGCAGGCCGAATCGACAAATTCGCCCAACGCTACGGCTCCACCACTTCCACGCGTCGCGCCAAGCCCAAAGCTGAAGCGGCTACCGCAGAAGCGGCCTCTGCCTAGCTTCCCCATCTCGTTTTTCACCACAAACGGTGTTTGCGCCCACATGCGCGACACCGTTTTTGCTTGGTCAGAATACGCCCATGGATTACTCACCCATCATCGAGAAAAAGAAGGTCCGCTTTGCCGAACTGGAAGCCTGCATGTCCTCGCCCGATTTCTACGATGACAATCGCAAGGCCAGTGAACTGTTGCGCGAGCATCGCCAGCTTGAGTCACTGTTGAAGTATTGGGACGAATTCGGTCGCGTCCAGAATCAAATCGCGGACAACCAGCTTCTGATGAAATCCAGTGACGAGGAATTCGCCGCCATGGCTGCGGAAGAATTGCCCGCTCTGCAAAAGCAGGTCGCCGAACTCGAAGCCGCCGTGCAGCTCGCCATCCTTCCAGCCGATCCGCTGGAAGGTCGCGATGTCATCATGGAAATCCGCGCCGGCACCGGCGGCGACGAGGCCGCACTTTTCGCCGGCGACCTCTACCGCATGTATAACCGCTACGCCGAAACTCGCGGATGGAAGATCGAACCGCTCGAGTCCAGCCCCTCCGAAATGGGCGGCTTCAAGGAAGTTGTCTTCAAAGTCAGCGGCGAAGATGTCTTCAGCACTTTGAAATACGAAAGCGGCGTTCATCGCGTGCAGCGCGTGCCCGCTACTGAAGCCCAAGGCCGCATCCACACCTCCGCCGCCACCGTTGCTGCGCTGCCGGAAGCGGAGGAAGTCGATTTTCAGCTCAAGCCTGATGAAATCCGCATCGAAGTCTGCCGCTCCTCCGGCGCAGGCGGGCAGGGCGTGAACACGACCGATTCCGCCGTCCAGGTTATGCACATTCCCACTGGTATGATTGTCCGCTGTCAAGACGGACGCAGCCAGATCAAGAACAAAGAAAAAGCCATCTCCATTCTCCGCTCCCGTCTGCTCGAAAAAAAGCAGCAGGAAGAAGCCGCGAAATATTCCGCCCATCGTCGCGCCCTCATCGGCGGCGGCGGACGCGAGGAAAAAATCCGCACTTACAATTATCCGCAGAACCGCATCACCGACCACCGCATCGAGGTCACGCTCTACAACCTCGACCAATTCATGGAAGGCCGCATCAACGACATGGTCGTGA
The DNA here is from genome assembly GCA_043757085.1 of Verrucomicrobiota bacterium. Classification (GTDB taxonomy): domain Bacteria; phylum Verrucomicrobiota; class Verrucomicrobiia; order Verrucomicrobiales; family Verrucomicrobiaceae; genus VFKE01. The sequence goes on along the minus strand of JAYVQB010000380.1, from coordinate 17,652 downwards.
AACTGAAAGCCAGCGAAATCCACGACCGCCTCGCGGAAGCGGGATTGCAGTAACAAATCAACTCACATGGTGCCGGTCTTCAACCACGACTGGCCGCCACACCTCTGTTGCAAACGTCCCTGATTAGGTTAGAGCCTGTCACTTCATGACCGAGGTTACAGGACAAAATATGCACAAACTTTCAGTTCAGGCGCAAACCTGGGCTTACGGGTTGCTGATCATCGCCCTAGTCGTTGTTACCTATCTGCCCGCGACCCGTTGCAGTTTCATCTGGGACGATGACAAGCATCTGACGGCCAATCCTTGCGTTGTCGGCCCCCTCGGTCTGAAGGAAATCTGGACGAGTGCTCACGCTCGCATCTACCCGTTGGTGCAGACTGTGTTCTGGATGGAATACCGTCTCTGCGGACTCAATCCCATGCCCTATCATGTGGTCAACATCCTCTTCCATGCCGCCTCCGCTCTCGTGCTCTGGCGCGTGCTGCTGAGACTGAAGGTTCCTGGAGCCTGGCTGGGGGCGGCCTTGTGGGCGCTGCATCCCGTGCAAGTTGAGTCCGTAGCCTGGATCACCGAAATGAAGAACACGCAATCCGGTTTGTTTTTCCTGCTCGCCATCCTTTGCTTTTGTAAATCGAGGCCGTCGGATCATGAAGATAAACCTCCAGGTCGCACCCGAATTTTTTACAGCCTGACACTGGTCTTTGGAGCGATGGCGATGACCAGCAAGACCTCCACCGTAGTGCTGCCACTGGTGCTGGGCTTGTGCGCCTGGCGGATGGAGGGACAATGGACCTGGTGGCGTAACATCAGACAATTATCACCACTCTTGCTGATGTCCGTGCTGGCTGGAATTTTTTCGATTTGGACGCAAAGCCTCGAGGGAGCCGGACAAAACCAAGTATGGGCTTTAAGCGGCCTGCAACGAGTGGTGGTGGCCGGCAAGGCGCTCTGGTTTTACTTGGGAAAACTGATCTGGCCACACCCCTTGGTCATGATTTATCCGCGCTGGGAAATCTCGACGACCAGCGCCTTGGACTGGCTGCCAACGATCGCAGCCGTAGTGATGACATGGATGCTTTGGCTGAAGCGCGATGATTGGAATGGCCGGGGGCGGGCCTTGCTGCTGACGTGGGTTTATTTTGTGCTGACACTTCTTCCGGTGCTGGGGCTGGTGAATCATGGCTTCCTCGCATTTTCATTTGTTGGAGATCACTTCCAGTATCTCGCCAGCATGGGGCCGCTAGCATTGGCCGGAGCGGGCATCAGCACCTCATTAGCAGTCATCCGCTTGCCTTATCCCTGGCTCAAGCCGGCCTTCATCAGCATTCTCTTTCTGGCACTGGGCATCCTTTCCTGGCAGCAGTGCGCCATCTATCAGAATGAAGAAATTCTTTGGACTGCCACACTGCCGAGAAACCCCGACTGCTGGGTGGCTCACAATAACCTCGGGGTCTTGGTCGGACAAAAAGGGCAGACGGAAGCGTCGCTAATGCATTTGAAAAAAGCGGTCGAGATCAATCCCGGCTATGCCGATGCCCAAAATAATCTTGGCACCGTGCTCAAGCAAAATGGCAACCTTGAAGATGCTCTGACTCACTATCAGATCGCCCTCGATATCAATCCCAACTTTGCTGAAGCCCATGGAAACCTCGGCCTGTTGCTTCAGCAAAAAGGAAAAATGGATGAGGCAATGGCGCACTTTCAAAAAGCGCTCGATATCAACCCCCATCTGGCGGAACAACATTTTAATCTCGGCAATTTGTTCATGAATAAAAGCCAGATGGAAGAAGCGCTGCTGCACTTTCAAAAAGCGCTCGATATCAATCCCAATTACGCAGAGGTGATGAATAACATGGCCTTTGTGCTGGCCACCACCGTTCAGGCATCACTGCGAGACGGCGCCAGATCTTTTGCATTGGCGCAACGCGCCAACCAGTTGACAGGTGGTCGCGATCTGATCGTTCTCGGCACGCTGGCAGCAGCCCTCGCTGAAGCCGGTGATTTTTCCAAGGCTGTGGAAACCGCAGAACAGGCCATCCAAGTGGCCGAAGCGCAGAGTTCTTCTGAACTGGCCGCCGTTCTCAAGCAGCATCTTAAACTCTACCGAAGTGGCCAACCATTGAGAATCGGACAGTAATTGTTGCAGATTTGAAGTTTGATTCTTGAAACTCCCTCACCCCTCCGTCTCCGGATCAGGAATGCGCGTAAACGCGATGCGCATGGGCGTGTAAGCCAGCGCACCGTGGGCGCCGCCGAAATAAACTTTGTTGCTGCCGAAGCCGAGGTTCACTTTGTCCATCGCGGCACAGAGCGTGGTATGATCGCGACGCAACGCTTGAAACATGGGCGTGGTGGCTTGGGCCTGACGAAGATGAAAAAAGGTGACACCGACTTTTGTGGGATCGTCATGGTGATCGCGCCGCTGCCAGAGGACATCAAGCGCGTGAAGAAACTCCAGCGTGTCCTGCGTTTCCGCAAAGGTGATGTCGTCGCTCCAGCCAGTCTCGCGTCCGCGCACGCTGAGATGGAGACCACCGGCGAAGTAGCCCGCTTTGCGCAGTCGCATCGCGGCTTTTTGAATGAGTCGATGACAGACGGCGTGCGCCCCTGCGTCGCTGCGCAATTCCAAGGGCAGCACATGGGAGTGACCAATGACGCGCTTTTGCACGGGCAGCGCGGGCACTTCCTCGCCCCGGAGCCAGCGGTGAAAACGCGCGCCTTCGATGCTGCCCCAGGCGTGACGCAATTCTTTTTCCGTGGCAGCGCAAAGTTGCTCCACGGTGCGAATGCCGTAGGCGCGCAGGCGTTGTTCCATGTTGGCGCCGATGCCGCAGAAGTCGCGCAGCTTCAGCGGATGGAGCTTGTGCGGCAGATCGCTTTGATCAATGAAGACGAGGCCGTCGGGTTTCACCATGTCGGACGCGAGCTTGGCTAGTTGGCGATTGGGCGCGATGCCAATGGAACAGGTCAGCGTGGAGGCGGCGCTGATGCGATGTTTTTTCGCAGGTGACTCCGCTTCCGCCACGCGCGCGATGGCGGCTTTCATTTCGTGCGAAAGCTTTTCCGCGTTCGCGCGTTCGCGCTGCCGCCCCGTAAGCTGGCACCAGGCTTCGTCAATGGACATGACCTCCTCGATGTGCGTGCAGGATTCGATGGCGGCGACGAGGATGTTGTGTAGCCGGATGTATTCGCCGGGTGCTGATTCCAAGAGCGTGATGCCGGGGCAAAGCTGCCGCGCCTCGCGCACCCCGGTGCCAGTTTTCACGCCGAAGCGCTTGGCTTCTTTGCTGGCGGCGATGCAGCAGGTGCTGTCCGTCACGACAGGCACGACCGCGACCGGACGCCCGCGCAGCTCCGGTCGGAGCAGTTGCTCCACGGAGGCGAAGTAGCAGTTGAAGTCAATATAGAGAGCGTTATGCGACACGAGATTAAGTGTTCTTTTGAACACTACTCGAACTGCGGCGTCTCGCCAGTGAAATCGTCGCTTGGAAGGGGCGCAAGACGTGACGGGCATTCTCCCGACCGGTTCGGGCGTCGCGCTGCGACGCATGGGAAATGATATGGGCACCCGGCCTTGAAAGGCCGGGCTAAGAAACGAATGCCGCTCTGCGGCAAAGAGAAACCGGTCAGTTCAAAGTGCCGAGAAATTCAAGGTGCCGATGAGTTCAAAATACCAACATGTTCACACCACGGGCGAAACCAAAAAGTCCAAAGCACTGACAAGCCCAGCCCAACCCCAAATTGACGCAGACAAATGTCGCAGCCAGCGTTCCCATCCCGCTTGGCTCAAACTGCCGCAGCGCGGCATTCGTATCTTAGCCCGGCCTTTCAAGGCCGGGAATCCATGCCATTCTCCCCGCGTCGCAGAGCGACGCCCGAACCTCCCCGCCGCACCCATCATGGCCGACACCTTCCATAACCTGAATTTTCACTTCATCTGGAGCACCAAAGGCCGCCAGCCGTGGATCACCGCAGACATAGAAACCCGCCTCTGGGAATATCTCGCGGGCATCGCCCACCAGAAACACATGACGCCCTTGTGCATCGGCGGCTATGACGATCACATTCACGCCCTTGTGCGACTTCCCGCCAACCTTGATGTGAGCAAAGCCGTCCAGTTATTGAAAGGCCCGTCTTCCAAGTGGATTCACGAAACCTTTCCGCAGCTACGTGCGTTCGCCTGGCAGGACGGCTACGGGGCCTTTACCGTCAGCAAGTCCATCATTCCCGAGGTGTTCGCCTACATTAAAAACCAGCGCGAACACCATGGGAGGAAAACCTACCAGGAAGAATTCTTGGGGTTTCTTCAAAAGCACGAAATCGAATACAAAGAAGAATATCTCTGGGATTGAGAATGAGCGGAAGAACCGCGTGAACCGGTTCGGGCGTCGCGCTGCGACGCATGGGAAATGACATAGATACCCGGCCTTGAAAGGCCGGGCTAAGATACGATTGCCGCTCTGCGGCAATGAGACACCGGTGAGTTCGATGTGCGCACGAGTTCAAGATACCAGCGAGTCCAAAGTGCCAACAAGTCCAGACACCAACAAGTCCAGACACCAACAAGTCCAAGACGCAAACGAGTTCAAGGCAATGGCGAATCCGTGGTGTCGGCGAGTTATGAGTTGCGAGCGAATTCTCGGCCTATGCCTAGCTCAATTGTAATGATCCGGCTTCCGCAAAAAATTGCCCACGCCATGTAATACCGAAGCATCATCTATTTCATCAGTGTCCAGCGATGTCCACAGATGTTCATCGGTCTCCATCGTTGGTTCAACTTTTTTTGGATCAAGACGGGACCTGCCCGAAGCTCCCTCACAACCAAACTGCCGCAGAGCGGCAACCGTATCTTAGCCCGGCCTTTCAAGGCCGGGAATCCATGCCATTCTCCCCGCATCGCAGAGCGACGCCCGAAGCTCCACGCCGCACCAATAATGGCCGCTACCTTCCGTAAACTAAACTTCCATTTCATCAGCGGCCCGCTGTGCCACCGATCCATCTGCGACTTCCCGCTTGCCGGACTTCGCGCTTTCGCTTAACAACACCGATGCACGATCCCCGCATTGACCAGCTCGCGAAACTTCTTGTCCGCTACTCCACTCGTGTTGAGAAGGGTGACCGCGTCTTGATCGACAGCTATGACGCGCCGAGTTCCATTACGCTCGCGCTGATCCGTGCCGTTGTCGCCGCCAAGGCCATCCCGATTGTGAAGCTGCACGACACCGTGGTCACGCGCGAACTTACGAAGCACGCCACGCCGGAGGGCTGCGACATCCTAGCGAAGAACACGCTGGACCTGATGAATGAGATCGACGCCTACATTGCCGTGCGCGGCAGCCACAACATCACGGAGATGTCCGATGTCCCCTCTGACAAAATGAAGCTGGTGACAGAAAAGATGCGCCCCGTGATGAATGCGCGCGTCAACAACACCCGCTGGTGTGTGCTGCGCTGGCCCACGCCCGCGATGGCGCAGCAGGCGAACATGAGCACGGAGGCCTTTGAGGATTTCTTCTTCCGCGTGTGTCTGCTGGATTTCAAAAAACTTCTTCCCGCGATGAACGCGCTGAAGAAGCTCATGGACAAGACCAACAAAGTTCACATCAAGGGACCGGGCACCGATCTGCATTTCAGCTTGAAGAGCTTGAGGGCCATCGCCTGTGGCGGCAAGCACAACATCCCAGACGGCGAGGTCTTTTCCGCGCCGGTGAAGGACAGCGTCGAAGGCTTCATCACTTACAACGCGCCGACGGTTTATCAGGGCATCGCGTTCGACAACATGCGCCTAGAATTCAGCAAAGGCAAAATCGTCAAGGCCACCGCGAACAACACCAAGGCCATCAACAAAATTCTCGACAGCGACGAGGGCGCCCGCTTCATCGGCGAGTTCGCCATCGCCTTCAATCCCGAGATTCGCCAGCCGATGCGCGACATCTTGTTCGATGAAAAAATCGCCGGCTCCTTCCACTTCACACCCGGCCAAGCCTACGAAGGCATCGCCGACAATGGCAATCGCAGTCAGGTTCACTGGGACATGGTTTGCATCCAACGCCCCGATTACGGCGGCGGCGAAATCTGGTTCGACGGCAAGCTCATCCGCAATAACGGAAAATTCCTGCCCAAGGAATTGCAGAAGCTGAACTGAGCCTGCGCACCCCCTTTCGTGCCCAGCCATTCAGCCATGACGACCTGCCTCCAGCAGTTGCGACACCTTGCCACACGGACCGCCGTGCTGGCGCTCATCGTGTTGCCAGCAGTTCTGGATTCGTGCACCTCGTCCTCCGGTCTGCCGCAGAATCTGCCCGACATCGCCTTGAACGGCTCCACGGCGACTCCGCCTCATCACATGGCGAGCTACGAATATCCCTTCGACTCCAGCGGCAACTATGTCAGTGACTGGGCCGCCGAGGGCGAGCGCCGCGCCGGGCGGTCGCCCATCGCCACCAACTCAGACGAGGAAAACTGGTCGAAATCCCACGGCAACCGGGGATCATCATCCAAGACAAAAAAATCCAGCTCAACCAAATCAAAGTCATCCACCAAAAGCAAAAAGAAATCCGATGACGACGACAAGCCGTCGAAGCCCGCCACCAAAAAATCATCCGGAACCAAGAGCGGCAGCACCAAACCTAAATCGGGAAGTTCCGCCAAATACGTCGTCAAGTCTTCCGACAGCATTGCCAGCATCGCCCGCAAATTCGGCACTTCCACGACCAGTATTAAAAAAGCTAACGGATTGAAAAGTGATAAAGTCCGCAGCGGCACCGTGCTCGTCATTCCGAAGTAAGTCATTTCAACTTCGTGAAGTTGCAAGACGACCGTTGAAGGCGATGTTTCAGCAGCGATCTGTCATGAAAAAGATGCCCCTGGTTTGCCGTTCAGTCTTGCTTTTCTTGTTGGCGACACCGCTGCTTGTGTCCGCATTCGAGACCGTGGTCATCGACCCTGGGCACGGTGGCGGTGACGAAGGCACCGACTGGCATCACACTCAGGAAAAAACAGTCACGCTCAGCATTGCCAAACGTTTGGATAACCTTCTACGCGATGCCGGCATTCATACCGTCATGACCCGCCGCTATGATCATTACGTCTCGCTCGATGAACGCGCGGAAGTGGCCAACCGGCACCCGAATTCCCTGATGCTCAGCATCCATCTCAATGGAGCGTCCACGCAGAGCACGACCGGTTTTGAGATCTATCATTTTGCCCCAAGTCCGTCGGGTCAATTCATCGCCGAAGCTATTACTGAAGCTTTTGTGGAAAAAAGGTTGGGGCGCAATCGTGGAACCCACGCGCAGGATTACGTTGTGCTGGTGCGCACCAACGGCCTTGCTGTGCTCGTCGAATGCGGCTTCATCAGCAACAAGGCCGAGGCCGCGCGCTTCTCCTCCGCTGAAGGACAGCAGGCCGTGGCCGAGGCGCTCGCTCTGGCCGTGATGCGAATCAAGCCGCTCATCTGCTTCGATCCCCCCGAGTGCGAACTGGCCAAGTGCGCCATTTTCGAAAAAAAATACGAAGAGGCGCAGAAAAAAATTGATGCTGCCGCCCGAAAGTCCGAGTCATCCTCGAAGGTGACATCCAATACCAAAGTCAAAGTCAAGTCGAGGCAGGAAAGCAATATCAAGAAGAAACCTAGGAGCACCTGACTTCTCGACATCACAAACTCACCCGCTGCACACGACCAAAATCCGCGTGCAAAAAACGCTTCGCCAGCGTCTCAAACTGATCCGACAAGTCGGTGAGAAACACTTCCAGCTTCGGCTTGCTCTTCACCGTGCGGAGAAGCCCCCGCTCCGCCAGCGTGCGCTTGACGTGCTCCGCGCAAGTCACGGCGGAGTCCACCAAGCGCACCCGGTTGTTCAGCATCTTGCTCAGCAACGGTTTTAATAGGGGATAGTGCGTGCAGCCCAGCACCAGCGTGTCCACGCCCTTGTCGAGCAGCGGCTTGAGATACTCGCGCACGATCATCTCCGTGGAAGGATGATCGATCCAGTCTTCCTCAATCAACGGCACCAGCAGCGGCGTCGCCTTTGCGTGAATCTGCAAATCAGGCCGCCGCATCGCCAATTCATGCTGATACGCGCAGCTCTTGATCGTGCCCGCCGTGCCGATGATGCCCACACGCTGGCAATTAGGATCAGCCAGCGTGGCCTCTACTCCCGGCTCCAGCACGCCGATGATCGGCAGGCGAAACATGTTTTTCAATACGGGCAGCGCATGAGCCGTCGCGGTGTTGCACGCCACGACGATGGCTTTCACGCCTTTCGACAGAAGAAACTGCGTGTCCTCCACCGCAAATTTCCTGATCGTGTCCGGCGACTTGGAGCCATACGGCACGCGCGCCGTGTCACCAAGATAAACGATGGACTCGTTCGGCAGCACATCCATCAACGCGCGCACTACAGTCAATCCGCCCACGCCGGAATCAAAAACGCCAAGCGGCGCGCTGGAAGTCGGTTCGGTCATACCGTGATGAAGGAGAGACAGCGCGGGAGTGCAAGCGGGAAGAAGCAGGCAATATTTCGTCTGATGCTGCCGACATAGATTGTGTTCGCTAATATTAGCGATAATGCCCGACATGGAAAGATATCCCAAACCTGCCCGACCTGTGATAATGATGCCTCATGTTTGAGGTGACATTGGAACTGCCTGACGAAACGATCATGGCTCTGCGAGTGACGCAGGAGCGCGCCGGGGCTGAAGCTGTTTGAGATCGGTCGCCTATCAGCCAGTGCTGCGGCCGCGCTCGCAGGACTGCCTAAGCCGTTTTTTTGGAGCGCCTCAATGAATACGCGATTCCTGCATTTGATGTGACACGCGAAGAACTTCTCTCTGAAACCGCTCTTGTTTGAAGTCATCTGCACCAGCTTGGCGTTCTCGACTGGCTGCCGAAGCTTGCCTCGTGCGTGATTGTGCCGAACGCCGTCGTCAAGGAACTTGAGGCCGGGCTCGCACAAGGAGTCAATCTGCCGGACTTGCGCCAGTTACCTTGGATCACCGTCATTGAACCGACAGCCCCAGCCCGTTGGCGGATGGTTTCCGGCTCGGGCGCGGGTGAGAGTTCCGCACTGGCCCTTGCTGCGGAGAACCCAGACGCAGTCTTGTTGCAAGATGATCTGCTTGCGCGACGAATGGCACGACTGATGAAGAAACTTGCTGGCGAAAACAAATAATGGACTGACAGGCAAGAATCGCGGCGACCCCGATGTATCTGTCAGCAGCACACAGGGCGGCAACAGATTGCTGGTTGTGCTCATGGTCATGTTGGTAAAAAATAATGCTTCAATTAAGGCAGCCAGAAGTTGACCAACAGCGTAGTGATGACCAATACTTGCAGCCCACCCCAATTTCATCACACCCGAACCCAGATTTTTTTATGTCCACCGAAGCCAAATGCCCGTTCAATCACACCGCTGGCGGCGGAACCACCAACAAGGACTGGTGGCCGAGCCAGTTGAAGGTCGAACTTCTTCATCAGCATTCATCCAAGTCCGACCCGATGGGCGGAAAGTTCGATTACGCCAAAGAGTTCAAAAGTCTCGACTACACCGCGCTCAAGAAAGATCTCGCCGCGCTGATGACCGATTCACAGGAATGGTGGCCGGCGGACTTCGGTCACTACGGGCCACTCTTTGTCCGCATGGCGTGGCACAGCGCAGGCACTTACCGCACGGGTGACGGTCGCGGCGGCGGCGGTCGCGGACAGCAGCGTTTTGCCCCGCTCAACAGTTGGCCGGACAATGTCAGTCTCGACAAGGCGCGCCGATTGCTCTGGCCAATCAAGCGAAAATATGGCCGCAAAATTTCCTGGGCCGACCTCATGATCCTCACTGGCAATGTCGCGCTGGAGACGATGGGCTTCAAGACCTTCGGTTTCGCTGGTGGACGCGAGGACACCTGGGAACCCGATCACGATGTGTATTGGGGCAATGAAAAAACCTGGCTCGATGACAAGCGTTACACGAACGATCGCGATCTGGAAAATCCGCTCGCAGCCGTGCAGATGGGTTTGATCTACGTGAATCCCGAAGGTCCAAACGGAAAGCCTGATCCAGTGGCCTCCGCGCGCGACATTCGCGAGACGTTTGCCCGCATGGCGATGAACGATGAGGAAACCGTCGCGCTGATTGCAGGCGGCCACACCTTTGGCAAAACTCACGGCGCAGGTCCGGCGACTCATGTGGGTGCAGATCCAGAATCCGCGCCACTGGAAGAACAAGGCATGGGCTGGAAGAGCAGTTTCCAATCCGGCAAAGGCGGAGACGCCATCACCAGCGGACTCGAAGTCACTTGGACGCAGACACCCGCGCAGTGGAGTAATTATTTCTTTGAGAATCTTTTCGGCTTCGAATGGGAACTCACGAAGAGTCCCGCCGGTGCCAATCAATGGAAGGCCAAGGGTGCCGCCGCCACAGTTCCTGACGCGCACGATCCATCGAAGAAGCGTGTGCCCACGATGCTCACCACCGATCTCGCGTTGCGCTTCGATCCGGCGTATGAAAAAATCTCGCGTCGCTTCCTGAAGAATCCCAAACAGTTTGCCGACGCCTTTGCTCGCGCTTGGTTCAAGTTGACCCATCGCGACATGGGGCCACGCGCCCGCTATCTCGGACCGGAAGTTCCCAAGCAGGAACTTATCTGGCAGGATCCGATCCCTTCAGTGAATCATAAGTTGATCGGCGACAAAGAAATCGCTGCGCTCAAGAAACTGATTGTGGCTTCTGGCTTGTCCGTCTCACAACTGGTCGGCACCGCGTGGGCTTCGGCTTCCACGTTCCGCGGCTCCGACAAACGCGGCGGCACCAACGGCGCCCGCATCCGGCTTGCACCGCAGAAGGATTGGGAAGTGAATCAACCCAAGCAACTCGCGAAGGTGCTGAAAACACTCACGGGCATACAGAATGCATACAACAAATCAGCCAAGGGCGGCAAAAAAATATCGCTCGCTGACTTGATCGTGCTAGGCGGATGTGCCGGCCTCGAGCAAGCCGCGAAAAACGCAGGCCACACGGTAGCGGTTCCCTTCAAGCCGGGCCGCATGGATGCCACGCAAAAGCAAACCGACGTGGAATCCTTCGCCGTGCTCGAACCAATTGCCGATGGCTTCCGCAATTATCTCAAGGGCAAATACACCGTGCCTGCCGAGGCATTGCTCATCGACAAAGCGCAACTGCTAACCCTGACCGCACCGGAAATGACCGCACTCATCGGCGGCATGAGAGTGCTCGACACCAATGCTGACGGTTCCAATTATGGCGTCTTCACGAAGCGTCCTGGCGCATTGAGCAACGACTTCTTCGTCAATCTGCTCGACATGGGGACGGAATGGAAATCAGTCTCGCCCTGCGGCAATGCCTTTGCAGGCCATGATCGCAAAACTGGCGCGCTCAAATGGACTGCGACCCGCGTCGATCTCGTCTTCGGTTCCAACTCCCAGCTCCGCGCCCTCGCGGAAGTCTATGGCTGCGCCGATGGCGGAAAGAAATTCGTTCAGGACTTTGTCGCCGCTTGGACCAAGGTAATGAATCTTGATCGCTTCGATCTCTCGTAATTTCGCTGCGAACATTCCGCCCGGCTGCGATGGCGCAGCCGGCACCGGGATAAGCGACGAGGGCGTCGCTTATACTTCTCTGCACAACGGCAACTATCTACTCGCGTTCATCTGTCGGCACGCCTTGATCGTGTTCGCCATCAGCATCGCAATCGTCATCGGTCCCACCCCACCGGGCACGGGCGTGATCGCGGCGCATTTGGGAGCGACTTCATCAAAGGCCACGTCACCGACAATCTTATAACCCTTCTCGCTCGAAGAATCGTCCAAGCGATTGATGCCGACATCAATCACGACCGCACCCTCCCGCACCATGTCTGCTTTAAGAAAATGCGGACGACCAATCGCAGCGATAATGATGTCCGCGCGACGCGTGACTTCCGCAAGATTCTTCGTGCGCGAATGCGCCACGGTTACAGTCGCATCGCCTCCCCTGCCCTTGGCCATCAGCAGCAGCGCCATCGGTTTGCCTACGATCATGCTGCGCCCCAGCACCACGACATTCGCACCACTGGTCTCGATTCCGGCATCAATCAAAAGACGCTGACAGCCTAACGGTGTGCAGGGCACGAAACCCGTCGCATCTTCCAGCGCGAGCTTGGCCACGTTCACCGGATGAAAGCCGTCCACGTCCTTGCGCGGATCAATCGCCCTCACGATGGCCGCTTCATCAATGTGCTTCGGCGGCGGGCTTTGCACAAGGATCCCATGAATGGATGAATCGGCATTCAGTTTCTCGATCTCCGCCAGCAACTGCGCCAGCGTCGTCTCCGCAGGCAGTTCCAGCTTCACCGAATGCAAACCCAGCTCGCGACATTTCTTGTCCTTGCTGCGCACATAGGCGCGGGATGCGGGGTCATCGCCGATCAGCACCACGGCCAGTCCCGGCTTCAATCCGCGCGTCGCGAGATCAGCGATCTCGCGCTGGCATTCCGCGATAACTTTATCGGCGACTTCGTTTCCCTTGATCAGTTGCATCGGATGCATTTAGCAGCAGGCGCACATCAAGGCAAACAGATGTCGTTTCATCTGGCATAGGCGTCACAACGGTTGTGCCATCCTGGCAGCCAGCGCTTTTCACCGCGTTCCGGCGGACTGTTTTGCACACGATGGGATAGAACTTGTTTCGAGGCCTCGGCAAAGGCGGCGGGCGCAGACATGGCATCAGCGGGTTTCATCAGCATGAGCACTTGGAGCAGGCCCCATCCTTCACCGTGATAACGCTCCTTGGGATTCAGGCCGTCGCCTTTGAAATTAATGTAATCGATCATGGCGAAATTTCCCGCTGCGCTCTGTTTCAACAGAGCAATATTTCTCTCCACCCGATCTCCCTGACCTCCGGCAGCCTGCTTGAATTTTGGGGCGGCGGCTGCCAGTCGCTGGATGATGAACTGCGTCTGCTCCTTAACTGTGCGGGAAAAAAGCGTCCTTAATTCTTTTTGTCTCTCACCCGCGTGATCGCGATCAAAGGCTCGCTTGTCTCCCCACGGGCAATGCTTTTCTGCGAGCAACCACTTGGGCAGTTTGATTCCGTTCTGCTGAAAAAAACTGATGAGCCGGGGAAAGCTTTCCTCGAACGGCCCTACTTCACCTTTGGGATACCAGATGAAATGCCCGATGCCGAGTGACGCGAAATTCTCGCCTGCATTCCAACTGGTGAGTTCCTCAACTTTGCCGTCGCATTCATTTTTCCAGATTCGGTGGCCGATTCGATCCAAATCATCTGCCCCCAGCTCGGCTTTGACGGGCGACAGTGACGCTAGCAAAAAGCAAAGTCCGGGCAAGATGGCGATCAGGTGTTGGTTCATATGAATTGTAGGTGGGCGGTTGCTTTGGGATTGATTAAAAAAGCGGAAACCTTTATCGTTCAAGTCCGCACAATTTTTATCATGCCCTTCCTGGCCTTCAATCTCAACGATGGCAATGAATTCATCTTCGATCTCTTCGAGGATCGTCTGACGCTGGGCAGAAACGCACGCAACGAGATCGTCATCGACAACACCTACATCTCCAGCTTTCACGCGATACTGGTGCGACAGAGCGACTCCTCTTATGAAGTCAGCGACTTGCAGTCGGTCAACGGAACTTTCATCAATGGTGAGCGCATCGACCGAGGCATCCTAAAAATTGGAGACCACATCTGCTTCGGCCAGCTCAATGCGCGTCTGTGGGAGTCAAAAACTACCGGATCGGGGAGTGAAAGCAAAATCACCGCGACCGATCCCGAAGACAATAATCGCGTTAGTAAATCAGGCGGGATCGTGTCCTCGAAATTGATGACGACAAACCGTGTCGTTCATTCCGCAGCTCCAGCATCGAGCAGCGTCGCGTCGGAACTGGCAAAGCTCCGGGCAGAAATCGAGCGCCAGCAGCTCGAGTTCAATGACCTTGAGGCGCGTCATGCGGCAAAAGAGAATAGCGTTGCAGACCTGATCGAACAATGCGCGACACAGCAAGATCTGATGCAGGTGCTTTCCAAACAGCGCACAGAGTTGGAGGACTGCATCAAAAAACTTCAATCTCTTGAGGAACAGTCTAATCAAAAGCTTGTCGATCTGGATCTGCGTCGATCAGAGCTTCAAGCCGCCACTGCAACCAAGAGCACGCTGCTGGAAAACCTGACCACGCGACATGACGCCCTGCAAGTTTCCATCTCCGAACTGACACGTGAAGAAACCGCCCTCAGGGGGAGCATTGCCGACCAGACTGAACTCGCAAAAAGTCTGGAACAAATCCTCGCACCATCGCGAGAAGCATTGCAGCAAACCGAGTCTGCATTGGCGGAAGCCCGCGCCGCCCTAGAGAATCTCTCCCAAATCCACGCGGACGACGCCGCAGCCAGAGCATCGTTGCAAGAGGCCATCACCCGACGTGAGGAAGAGGAAGCCCGGGCCGCGCAACTCGCCACGAATAATGCCAAAACGCAAAAGTTGCTGGATGAGACACAGAGCCAGCTCGCCTTGTTGCAAGAACAGCAAGCGGATCAGGAGTTGTTCCGGCAAAACTTGAACGACCAGATTGCCGATCATCAGGCCAGGCATGAGACGGCTACAGCAGCAACCGGTGCTGCCGAACTCATGCTCGCGGGACTTCAAGCCGACATCGAGTCGAGCGAAAGCATGATGAACGCCCAGATTGTAGAACTGACGTGTCGGGTCGATGTTCTGAGGCGCGAAGAAGACGGAATGGCCGCCAGCCTGCAAGCCAGCCGCGAACGGCTGCAAAAGAACGAGGCTGCTTTTCAAGAACTGGACAGGAAACTCGCCGACAAGGAGCTGGCCTATTCACAATTCACCCGCAACGGAGAAAGGCTGGTTTCACTCAGCGAAGCACTTTCCCAAATGGAATCGCGTGAACAGGAAGTCAGCCGCCACATCAGTGAAGTTGCCGAGCAGGAGCTGTCCACGCAGGTGAAGCTCAACAGTCTTGATGAGGAGATCGCTAGGGGGCAGCTTCGCCTGGATCAAATACGCCGTAAGCGCGAAGATGAGGAGCAGCTTCACCGGGAGAGGATTAAAAAATGTGAGGGGGAGCTTGATGACGCGCAGCAGCATCTGGCGGATCAATGGAAACAGGAGGAATCGACGCTGGCCCTGCGATTGAAGGAACGCATTCAGGAGCTGGAGGAGAAACATGAGTTGCTGCGCCAGAACCTTTCCGCGAGCATGGACGAAAAGACTGTCATCGTTTTTGCCGGTGATCTTATCAAGCGCATCGATCTCGTGGACATTCTCATCCAGCGCTTCTCGGGTTCCGGCACGAATGCCGCGCTGGAGCAGCAGCTCCACGCGCTGCGCGCCTCCCTTGAGGATGTCCTCGCGAAGCACGGCATCAGCGAATTCACGGTGGCACCCGGTGCCGAGGTGAATGTGGATTTGCGACTGCGCATCACGATCGTCGAAAGTATCCCCGGCGCGCGGCGTCCGAAAGTCGTTGAAAGCTATCGCCCCGGATTTATCTATACTGCTGAAAACGGCCGGGAAGTGATCTTGCGGAAAGTCGAAGTCAAAACCTCCAGCGAATAATCGCAATTGCCACCCAACCCTTTTAACCGAAATCATCATGGCTGAATATGTAGGAATAGACCTTGGCACCACGCTCTCCGGGCTGGCCTGGCTCAAGGCCGATGGCAACCCTGAAATCGTTCCCAACGCCGATGGCGAAAGGCTTACTCCGTCCGTCGTCTATTTTGATTCCCATGAGGAAATCAAACTCGTGGGCAGTGCCGCGCGTGACGGCGGCGACCCAGAACGCACCATTTATCAGATCAAGCGCCACATGGATGATCCGGAGCACTTTGTCGAGATCGACGGGAGGAAATGGACGCCCTCGGAAATCTCCGCGCTCATCCTGAGCAAACTCAAGCGCGAATGCTCGCGCATTATCGGTGACATCGACGAAGTGGTCATCACTGTGCCCGCTAACTTCAATGAACTGGCGCGCAAAAGCACCATCGCCGCCGCAGAACTAGCGGGCATGAAAGTGCGCCGCCTGGTCAATGAACCCACTGCCGCCGCCATTTACTACGCACATTCGCATGGCGTGACCGGACGCGTGCTCGTCTTCGACATGGGCGGCGGCACGCTCGATGTCACCATTTTGGAAGTGGAAGGCGACGATATCCGCATCCTCACCAGTGAAGGCGCGCGTCATCTCGGCGGCGGCAACATTGACGACATGCTGGTCGAGATTTACACGGATCAATATCGCAAGCAGGTCAACGCCAGCCTTTTTACAGATGAAAGACAGCGTCGCCGCGTGTTGCAGGCTGCTGAGGACGCGAAGAAGATGCTCTCAAAGTTGCAGCGCGTGAACGACACCATCGGAAACGACACGGACGGCATCGCGCGCATTGATCTCTCGCGCGAACATTTTGAAAAAACAATCTCCCGCCTCCTCATGCGCGCCATCATGCTGGTGGAGCAGGCGCTGGAAGGAGTTCAACTTCAACCAAAAGACATTGATCACGTCGTCCTCGTCGGCGGCAGCACTCGCATTCCCAAAGTAAAAACGGTGCTGGAAAAATTCTTCGGCAAGCCGCCCAAATCCTGCGGCAATGTGGACGAGGCCGTCGCCCTGGGAGCCGCCTTGTTCGCCAAAAAATCCGCTAAAGTCCGCGAAGTATGCAATCAGAGTTACGGCACACTCGCTTACATCGTGAACGCCAGAACTGGTGAAGAAGGCGTGCAAAACTCCATTGTCATCGCCAAGAATACACCCATCCCCTGCTCCATGACGCAGGTCTATACGACTTCGGAACCCAACGAAAGATGCATCGAAGTGGACATCACTCAAGGTGAAGATACTGATCCGCGCTATGTGGATTTGATCGGACGCATTACGTTGGAGGTTCCGCCCAACCGCCCCGCCGGATGTGAGGTGGCCGTTACTTATAGTTACGACGAAAACCAGCGGGTCAGCGCCCGCGTCAAAGACAAATCAAGCGGACGCTCCGAGGAGATCGCCGTCACTTACAAAGGCGCAGGCATTCTCAGCGATGAAGAACTCCTCAAGCGCGGCTCTGCTCTCCGCCAGTTGCGTATCGAATAGCGACTGGCCATCACACATACCCATCAGACACCATGTTCAAAAAAGTCCTCCAGTCACTCAGCAAAGCTTTCGGGCCGAAGAACACAGAGCCGCCCGTTTCTCGATCTAACCGCAGTGTGCCAAATGCATCAACGGTTGATGGCAGCTCAGGAAAAAAAGGCCAGGCTGAACCAGATGCAGTGAAAAGTGAAGCGCCGGCAAAAGCTCCAAGCCCCGAGTCTCTCTGTGGTATCAATGTAAAAATGCCGAAATACGAGATCAGAAAGCGACTGGCCGTGCTTTACCGTCGTTACAACAGAGCCGCATCCAGCCTCAACGCCGACATGCGGGCTGAATCAGAAAAAATGCTCGATGCGATCGTGAAAGTTCGCGAGAAATACTTCGACCCAATTTAAAGATTTATCAGGAAAACGCGTGGGAAGTGGTGGGCTTGAGTGAAAGTTTGCCGAGATGGAAAAGAATGGCGTGCTCGCATTCGGCGTCACTGCAAGGGCGGGACGTCCTTGCTACTTTTGGACTGCGGCAGCCTTGCTGCAGCTTTCACAAGCCAG
>JAYVQB010000379.1:0-5573 GCA_043757085.1 Verrucomicrobiota bacterium | reverse complement strand
CACTCCAGGCAGTTCATGCCGGGGCCGCCTTTGAAATACGCGGGATTGTAAGGATGAGACGGCGATGGGCCAAGCCACAAGTCGAAGTGGAAGCCCTCGGGCGGCGTGCCATCGCCGATCGGATACTTATCGCGGCGAATCTGACGATTGCCCCACGCATACGCGGTCTGCAGCTCGCCGATCGCGCCATCGCGGATTGCTTCGCGAACACGATTAAAATTCTGCATGGCATGCCGCTGCATGCCGACTTGAGTGGCCAGCTTGCCTTTTTTCGTGAGCCAGTTCGCACGCACCGTGCGCGCCTCCTCCACGGAGATGGCCAGTGGCTTTTCGCAATAGATGTGCAGGTTGCGGTTCAGCGCCCAGTTCGCCACGAATGCGTGCGTGTGGTCCGCTGTGCAGCACACCACGGCGTCGAGGCCTTTGTGATCCAAGGCCTGGCGCCAGTCCACATAGGTCTTGGCATTCGGAAATTTCTTCAACGCATCGGGGAAACGTTTCTCATTCACATCGCAGAGCGCGACCACATTTTCCTCGCCGAGGGAATCATAATGCGCCAGCCCGCGACCCCAGACGCCGATGAGCAGGACGTTGAGCTTGTTGCTCGGAGTCTGTGCGCCGAGGCGATGACCGCTAGGCAGGATGAGCAGGCTTCCGCCGGCAGCGGCAGCGGATTTGAGAAAACGACGGCGGGAAGACAATGGAGTGGTAGGTGGGTTCATGGCGTGGAGTTGCAATTTGAGCTAGTGTGACAAACGAAGCTTACGGCGTCAATCCATCATTCAAACGGGGCTTTTTCCTGTCAGAAGGCGCGGCTATCAATTTTCCGGAACGCTGCGTGCGTGTGGGCAGCCTGCTATTTCTTCGGAAGTGCCTTTTCTCATAATTCTTCAATGAAACCTGATAGTGGCTGCCGGCCGTATCCACGGGGACAATTTTTGCCGGATGATTGAGCACATATTTCAAATCATGCAGACCCCAGTTAAAATGAATCACGTCCCATTTGGATTTGCCGAGCCATGCGCCGAGATTCTTCAATCCATTGGTCGTGGGGCCACCGTTCGTAGGGATGCGATGAAACATTGGCCTTGCCCTTCAATAATTCGCGCAGTTCTCCTGTGATCGAGTAATACCGAGCGCACCACTTGTCAGCGTTCAGTTTTCACCTTATGTTCTAAGAATGCAAACCTTAGCCAAATCAGCGCCGCTCGGCACGCTTGGTCTTCCGGCGGGAGATCACCTTGTGATTTTTCATGTCGAGGCGGATACGATTTCCTACGAAGTTGCCAAATCTCAGCATAATGCGCCGGAGTTATTGGAAAAGGGCAAACGGCAGCCCACGGGTTTTGTAAAAAAATGGGGCGGCACGGCTCGGAAAATCGAAGACTCGACCGACGATTGGCTGACCCACATCAATAACAAGCACCTCCGATAACGATGCGCTTGCTGCTGGACGCCAACATCCTGCTCGACTGCCTCGTTTCGGAAAAGGACGGTTCGCCACGCCAAGGAAAGCCTGCCAGCGTAACGTTGCTTGAACAATGCGACCAAGGAGTTCACGCCGGACTTGTTGCTTGGCACACGTTGACTATCGTCGCTTACTACTACGAGCATCAGTGCAGTAAGGCTGAGACAGCAGAGATGATTGACGGCTTGCTGGCAGTTTTTGAAGTCCCCACTGTAGGACACCGTGAGGCGACAGCTTGGCGCTCATCTGGGATCACAGATTTTGAGGATGCTTTGCAAATCATGTCAGCTCAAGTCGGCCAAGCCGACGTCATTATCACTAGGAATGTTATGGACTACAATGGGTGTCCCATGACCGTGATGACGCCAGAGGAATTTCTGGCTGCGTATCCCTTATCTTGAGTTGTTCTCATCTCGGGGCTGAAACATCAAAGCAGTAAATCAAATCCTGATCGCGGAGGTAAAGTTTGCCATTGCTCACGACGGGATGTGTCCAGATTTTTCCGGATGCTTTGCGGAGCAAGGTCTGGGGATCAAGCTTGAAGCGGCCTTGCTCGTTCCATCCATTGGGCGAGGCTTCGATAAGCGCGACGGTGCCGGTGCTTTCTTCGAGCAGATACAACATGCCGTCCGCGCAATGGATCGCGCCTTTGCCGAGCTTTTTATCAGCCCATTTTACTTCGCCAGTTTTGAAGTCCTGACAAGTCCAGCCGCCTTTGTCGCAGTATCCGTAGAGGTAGTCGCCGACGAGAATGACACCGCCGTGATGATTGACCATGTTGGTGTTATTCCATAGTTCCTTCGGGTTTCCGTTGGCGCCGAGATCAAGCAGTTTGCACCCGACTCCGTAACCGCTGGTAACATAGACTTTGCCGTCTTTAAAAATGGGCGTGGGGATGACGGCGGTTTTTCCGGGCCAGTTCGAGAGCCAGAGTTGCTTGCCGGTTTTTGCGTCCACACCGCCGACGTGCTGCATGGTAAGCTGGATGTATTGGCGGGTGCCGTTGTGATCGGCGGCGATGACGGAGGCATATTGCGCAGCGTCGGTCCATTCGGCGGACTGCCAGACTTTTTTGCCAGTCATCTTGTCGAGCGCTAACAGCGTGCCTGCTTTTCCTCCGGGTGTGCAGATGACGTTCGCGCCATCCACGAGCACGCTTTCTGTGTAACCCCAGCCGGGGACTTTGCCGCCGTTCTCAGTCATGCTGGCGTGCCAGATTTCTTTACCGTCCTTCGCGCTGACACAAATGAGATCGCCTTTGCCGCCGAGCGCATAGACGCGGTCTCCGTCCACGGTGGGCGTGCAGCGCGGGCCGTCGCCCCAGTTGTTGGTGAGCAGTGCGCCGAGGCGCGTCTTCCATTTCGGCGCACCGTCCTTCACATCCAGCGCATAAACAAATTCTTCGCCCTCGTCACTGCCGCCCATGGTGTAGAGAGTGCCATTCACGATGGAGAATCCTGCATAGCCGAGACCGGCCTTGTCGAAGACCCAGAGTTTTTTCGGCCCAGCGGCGGGCCATTTTTTTAACAAGCCCTGTTCGGCGGAAATGTCCGTGCGATCCGCGCCCCGAAACTGCGGCCAATCGGCGCTCCGGGCGTTGGAGAAGAACACGGTGGCGAGCAAAGTGGAGATAATGCGGGCTTTCATAATGCGAGACGGTGTGGCGTTGATGGGAGTGCGGCAACATGCCGCAGCATTCCAATGGACGCGATATGTCGCGTCCTGTCAAAGCACTGGCGCACCCGGATTCCTGCGGTTGGCTGGATTGTTTTAAGCGCACACTTTCTTGTGTGCGCTTAAAAACAGATCGCACCGACGACTCAATCGTCGATCTTTTTCTCTTTATCCTTGGCCTTGTCTTCTTCTTTTTCTTCCACTTCAGGCTTCTGTCCTTTGCCTTGCTTCTTCCCGGCAAATCCTTGTGCTCCACCGCCCATTTTTTTCGCTTGCCCCGGAGGCATAGGTTTGCCCTTGCCGAGGTTCATGGCGAGGCCGGGTGGGAGAAATACGCCAGTCCTCCAAGGAGGTGGGAGCATTTCACCGCGCGCTGCTTTCTTTGCGAGTCCGGGAGGAAGAGCCTTTCCTCCATTGTTGGCAATTCCAACGGCCATTTGTTTAGCCTTGTCTTTTGGCTTGAGTCCGCCACCGGGATGTTGGCCTTTTGGATTGACGACGGGACTTATTTTGTCCAATTTTTTCATGGCTTGGTTTTCTCCCGGCTGGACTTCTTCGTCGTCGGCCTGGGGTTTGGCACCCCGCGCGTTGCTGGTCATGCCGAGGCAAAGCGCGCCAGCACTGAGGATGGAGATGAAGATTCGTGTTTTCATACTAAGTTTCAGGTTGGTTAGAGTTACTTTATTCGAGGATTACAAGCTTTCTCAGTGGCCCTTGCCGTGTCCACCGCCCCCGCCGTTTCCACCCTTGCCACCTGAGTTACCGTGTGCTCCAGCACCGTGGCCGTTGTCATTACCTTTGCCATGCTCGGCTCCTTGGGCGGATTCATGCGCCTTGCTGACAAGACCACCGAGTTTGACTTTGTTATCTTTTGCGATTTGGCCCCAGCCCTTGCCGGATTTAAATTCGTTCAGAATTTGGTCATACGTCTTCCCTGAGGAGGTGGCCAACAAATGGGCGATCATCAATTCACCAAAACCGAGTTTACTAGATTTGCGTTCGGCTTCGAGCGTGGTGGCTGGCACGCCAGTGGCCTGTGAAATTTTTTCCAGAACCCGCTTCTGCCCATCAAGGGTTTTTGCAGTATCATTCAATTGGTTAATCTCCTTGTTCAAATCCGCATTGTCATCAGCACGGAGCTGGGAGGCACCACCGAGTAGGGAGATGCCTATGAGGGCTGTGAGGAATAAGTTTTTCATGGTTTGGTTATCTTTCTTTTTGTGGGTTACGGCATATTTTTGCCTGAAAAGAATTTCAGGTAGTTTAGCCAGCCTTCAGACGAAGACAATAGACAATTTATTCATAGAGAAATCAAGAAATCACACTGCATCAGAAACACCTGTTTCTAGCGGCGCACTTGTGTTCCCGCCGCCAGCCTCTAATTTCAGATCAAACCCATGCTCTGGTCACGATGGATAATCTTTGGCATTCCGGCGACGGTGGCGTTGCTGTCCGTCTGGTCGGGACAGAGAGCCACGCAGAGCCATGCTTCGCGCAGCGAACTGGTCATCGCTTCCGGTGAAGGCATCGCGCCCAACTTGAACCCATTCGTGCCTGCTTGCGAAGTGGACCGTAAGGTTGCGGGCTTGGTGCATGAAGCCTTGATCAAGATCGGCGCATCAGGACGGATGGAACCCGCCATCGCAGAAAGCTGGAACTGGAGCCTGACGAGCAGCGTCTGGTTTGCTAGCGAGGATTACGCCAAAGTGGTGGCGAAGCGCTTGAACGCGCTCAGCACCGAAGTTTTGGATAAGTGGCATCTCACCAAGGCTGAAGCCTCCGGCAAGGAAGTTCGGCTTCATTTCTCAAAGCCCGGCACTCCGCCTGTGACCACCATCATGCCGCTGATCGCCGATCAGGGGCCGCTACCGGTGGAGTTCATCCGGGTGGAGTTGAAAGAGCAGGCGCAGGGCTATCATGAATTCTTTCTCAAAAACTCCGTGGAGCGCGATCAGATCAAGAGCGTCTGGTTCGATGGCCAGAACGCATACGAACTCGCGGTCAGTGGCGAGACCTTGAAATGCTTCGAGGAGCTGAATCTCTTTTACAAGAGCCGCCCCGATCTCCAGCCGCACGTGCGCAGTCTGCGCACGGCCCCGATGCTGCATCGTCCGAAGCTGGAAATCACTTTGCGCGACGGCGTGAAGTTCAATGACGGCAGCCCTGTGACATCCGATGATGTGCGCGCCACGGTGGCGCTGGTGCTCGGTCAGCCGTGGCCGGTGCCGGGACGCGAGGCCCTGCGGCTCATCGCAGAATGGGACAGCAGTGATCCGCGAAAAGTGCGCGCGACCTTCAAGGAAATCTACGGCCCTGCGCTCACGGCATTCTGTGGTCTGCCGATCTTGCCCGCAAAGTGGATCGAACAACATCAGGGCTCCTGGAATCCCGCGAATCCACGAATTTTCTTTGAGCAGCCACCTCCGGGGGC